>NZ_JBICII010000058.1:0-17218 GCF_043101865.1 Pseudomonas sp. zjy_15 | reverse complement strand
GCAAACGTGGCCGTCGACCAAGGTATAACGCACCGTGGCCGATGAATGGTTGGGGCAGGCTCAAGGTTGCAGGCGGTCAATGTGGAAAGGGCATGCCCGCGAACACCGGCAAGGCCGGTGCCATGCAACGCGGTGCCTGCTTCGCGGGCTCGCCCGCTACCACAAGGAACCGCGCAAGTACCGAGCGTTGGGGTTTCAAAGGAAATCCCGACTGCGCACATCCAGCCCTTGCAACAGCGGACTCACATCCTCCAACCGCCGCGCAATCAGGTGCCGCACCCCATTCTCCTGCTCCAGCCGCCCACTGACCTTGAGCAACTGCGAACCCACCAGCGCCCGCCGCTGCCGTTCGGCCAGCGCACGCCACACCACCACGTTGACCATGCCATGTTCGTCCTCCAGGGTAACGAAGGTCACACCGCTGGCGGTTTGAGGCCGTTGCCGGCCCACCACCAGCCCGGCCACAGCAATGTTGTCGCCATGCTCCACACCCTGTAATTCACTGGAGCTGCGACACCCCAGTGCCCTCAGACGAGCGCGCAACAGGGCCAGTGGATGTGGGCCAAGCGTAGTGCCGAGGGTTTGATAATCGGCCATCAGGTCCTCGCCCACGGTTGGCACGGGCAATTGCACCGTTTCTTCAGGCAAGGCCTGCACATCAGCGAACAACGGCAGCTGCGGCTGCACCGCCGCCACCTGCCAGCGCGCCTGATGCCGATCGCTGGCCAAGGCGCGCAGCGCCCCGCCATCAGCCAGGCGGGCACGGGCCCGAGCGTCCAGGCCGGCGCGCAGGCACAGGTCTTCGACGTTGCGCCACGGCCGCTGCGCCCTCGCCTGCTGCACGCGCCAGGCATCGGCTTCGGCCAGGCCACGCACCAGCCGCAGGCCCATGCGAATGGCCAGGGTGCCTTCAGCATCAGGCTCCAGGGTGCAGTCCCAGTCGCTGTGGCAGACATCAACCGGCCGTACCTCGATACCTTGGCGGCGAGCCTCTTGCAGCAGCTGATCAGGGCTGTAGAAGCCCATCGGCCAACTGTTGACCAACGCACAGGTGAAAATCGCCGGCTCATGGCACTTCAGCCAACTGCTGGCATAGCACAGCAAGGCAAAGCTGGCCGCATGGGACTCAGGGAACCCATAACTGCCAAACCCCTTGATCTGCTCGAAGATGCGTTCGGCAAACGCCAGCGTGTAACCATTGCGCAACATGCCCTGCACCAGCCGTTCGCGATGCGGCTCCAGGCCGCCGTGGCGCTTCCAGGCGGCCATGCTGCGACGCAACTGGTCGGCCTCGCCCGGGGTATAGTCGGCCGCGACCATCGCCAGTTCCATCACCTGCTCCTGGAACAGCGGCACGCCCAAGGTACGTTCGAACACTTCCTTCAGTTGCGGCGACGGATACGTCACCGGCTCCTGCTTCAGGCGCCGGCGCAGGTACGGGTGCACCATGTCACCCTGAATCGGCCCGGGGCGGACGATGGCGACCTCGATGACCAGGTCGTAGAACTTTTGGGGCCGCAGCCGCGGCAACATGGCCATTTGCGCGCGTGACTCGATCTGGAACACGCCCATGGTCTCGGCACGGCTGATCATGGCGTAGGTGGCCGGATCTTCGCTGGGGATGGTCGCCAGGGTCAGGTGCCGGCCACGGTGGTGTTGCAGCAGGTCGAAGCAGCGGCGCAAGGCGCTGAGCATGCCCAACGCCAGTACGTCGACCTTGAGCAGGCCGACCATGTCCAGGTCATCCTTGTCCCACTGGATCACCGTGCGCTCCGGCATCGCGGCATTCTCCACCGGCACCAGCTGGTCGAGCGGTTGCTGGGAGATGACAAAACCGCCCGGGTGCTGTGACAGGTGCCGAGGGAAGCCGATCAGTTCGCCGGCCAGCACCAGCACCCGCCGTAGCGAAGGGCTGCCCGCTTCGAAACCGGCTTCGGCCAGGCGCTGGTCATCGGGTATGCGATCGCTCCAGCGGCCACAACATTTGGCCAGGGCATCCACCTGGTCGGCGGGTAGCCCCAGCACCCGCGCCACATCCCGCACCGCACCGGCGGCATGGTAGGTGTTGACTACCGCAGTGAGCGCCGCCCGGTGCCGGCCATAGCGACGGAACACATACTGGATCACCTCCTCGCGCCGGTCGTGTTCGAAGTCCACGTCGATGTCCGGCGGCTCGTTGCGCTCGCGCGACAGGAAGCGCTCGAACAGCAGGTGGTGTTTCATGGGGTCAAGCTCGGTGATGCCCAGCACGAAGCACACCACCGAGTTGGCTGCCGACCCCCGGCCCTGGCATAGAATGCGCTGGCTGCGGGCGAAGGCGACAATGTCGTGCACTGTCAGGAAGTAGCTTTCGTAGCCCAGCTCTTCGATCAGCCCCAGTTCCTTGGCAAGCACATCCCGCACCTTGCCACTGGGCCCGTCTGGCCAGCGCAGCGGCATGCCTTGCTCGCATAATTCGCGCAGCCAGCTTGCCGGGGTATGCCCCTCGGGCACCAGTTCGCGTGGGTACTGGTAGCTCAGTTCGCTCAGGTCAAACTGGCAGCGCCGGGCAATGACCAGGGTCTCGGCCAGCAGGTCGAGCGGATACAGCTCGGCCAGTTGCGCCTGGCTGCGCAGGTGCCGTTCGCCATTGGCAAACAGAAAGCGCCCGGCCTCGCTCACCTGGCAATGCTGGCGGATGGCAGTCATGCAGTCCTGCAAGGCACGGCGGCCACGCACGTGCATGTGCACGTCGCCACAGGCCACGGCGCGGATACCCACATCAGCCGCCAGTGCCCGCAACCGTTGCAGGCGCATGGCATCGTCACTGCCCCGGTGCAGGTGCACGGCCAGCCACAGGCGCTCAGCAAACACACTGCGCAGCCACGCGCCGGTAGCGGTATCGCCACTGTCAGCGGCCACCCACAAGGCCAGCAGGCCTTGATGGTGCAGCAGCAAGTCATCACGAAACAGCTGGTACGCACCCTTCTCTGCCCGCCGCCGGGCACGGGTGATCAGGGCGCACAGGTTCTGGTAGCCGGTCAGGTTCTCGACCAGCAGCACCAGCTTGGGCCCGTCGCACAATTGCACCTCGCTGCCAACGATCAGCCGCAACTGGTGCACCTTGGCTGCCTGCCAGGCGCGCACGATACCGGCCAACGTACATTCGTCAGTGATTGCCAAGGCCTGGTAGCTCTGCTCGCGCGCACGCCGGAACAGCTCGTCGGCGCTCGATGCACCGCGCTGGAAGCTGAAGTTGGAAAGGCAATGCAGCTCGGCATAACCCGGGGTGTTCATGCGAACCACCCCTGCAGCCAAAGCGGGCCGGCCTGGCTCAGGTCGCGGTAGGCCCAGCCGCGCAGGCCGTCACGGGTTTCGATGCGGTAGTAGTCGCGACGCACATCGCCGCCATCCCACCAACCTGATTCGATGCGTTCGGCGTAGCCCTGCACCTGGTAGGCGGCGTCATCCAGCGCGATCGGTGCCGACAACAGCCATCCCGGGCGGCTGCCCGGTGCAACGGGCATGTTGCCTTGGGCCCCCTGCTCCGCCAACTGCCAGGCGCATTCGGGGCGGTGATCGGCGGCTGCGCCAAGCCCCTTGACGGCCTCATCCCCCAGGCGGGCGCGCAACCGCTCACGCAATTGCGCCCAGGGTTGCGCCTGTTGCGCCCGCGGGTCGAACAACGCCTGATGCTGTGGCACGAAGGGTGGCAAGTCTTCGGCAACCAGCCGCAGGTTGCGCACCGGTGCGGGTATGCGCAGCGGCTCAAGGCGCGCGCGGGCCAGCTCGAACAGCATCGCAGCATCGCGTTCGGCCGCCAGCAGGCCCACCTTGAGCAGGGTATCCGGCCCCTCGGCGTGCTCCAGATGCAGGCGGAAGCGCTGCACGCCACAGTCTCGCCCGGCCAGAAATGCAGCAAGGTCGTTGAGCATGCGCCGCAGCGGGAACAACAGCGCCTGGTGCGACTCGACGTCGAAATTGAGTTCCAGCCGGGTTTCGAAACGGTCCGGTGGCTGGTAGAAGTCCAGCCCCAGGTTGCGCAGGCCGAGCAACTGGTCGAGGTGCAGCTGCACCTGGGCCGCAAAGCGCCTGGCCAAGGTATCGCGCGGCAAGGCCAATACCTGGCCCAGCTGGTGCAAGCCCATGCGGGCAAACGCTTCGGCCGCCTCTGCCGGCAGGCCGACGCGCGTGATGGGCATGCCAAGCAGCGCCGCTCGGGTGGCGTCGACATCGCCCACGGCCAGGCCATCGTGGCCATTGGCGAGCATGCGAGCAGCCACCGGGTTGCTGGCCAGGACAATGCGTTGGCGCAGGCCGAGTTCTGCCAATTCCTGACGCAGACGCGCCTCGAACAAAGGCCAGGGCCCGAACAGTTGCAGGCTGGAGCCCACTTCCAGCAGCAGCGCCCGTGGGTAATGCAGGCTGACCTGGGCACTGAAGCGGTAGGCCCAGGCCGCCAGCAGCTGTTGCACCTGATCGATGCGTTTGGGGTCGGCTTCGACACAGGTAAAGCCATCGGCCAAGGCACGCGCTGCGGTCAGGGTTTGCCCGGCCCGCAGGCCAAGTGCAGCGGCCGCCGGGTTGACTGCCTGCAACAGGCGACGCTGGGTCGGCCCGCCAATCAGCACCAAAGGCGTGTCAGGGTCGTCACGCTCACGCAGGACGGTGTCCAGCGCAAGCTGCGGGAGCAGGATGCAGGCCCAGAGCATGGTGCATCAGCCCCGCCCCGGGCAGGGTATTGGCAACGCTGGAGGCATGCCACCCCGGCTTTTCAGCACGCGCCATTGCGCCGGGCGTGTGTCGACTGCAATGCGCAGCGCTGCGGGTGAAGGGTTGTGCGACGCCTGCTGCGGCCTGCAGGCGAACGCCAGTGCCTGCCCGGTTTCGGCCGCTACCTGCAAGCGCCGCAGGGCGCGGTCATCGGCACGTTCCGGCCAGCACAGCACCGCCGCGCAACTGCCCGAGCGCAGGCACTGTTCGGCAGCCCACAGGGCATCGGCAGGCTCGGCATCCACCTGTACCAGCCAGCGCAGGTCCACCCCCGCTGCCTGCCAGGCCGGTGCAAAAGGGATGAAGGGTGGAGCCACCAGCACCACTCTGCTGGCTTCTGCACTCAGCCGGGCCAGGGTTGGCCACAGCAACTGCAATTCGCCACAGCCGGGGTTGGCCAGCAACAGCTCGCTCAGTGCTGCCGCCGGCCAGCCACCTTCCGGCAAACGTTCGTCGAGGGCCGCATGGCCGGTGGGCTGCAGCCCGAGTGGCCGCGCCTGGGCCTGCCGGCCGCGCCATACCCGGCGCTGCTCCAGCAGCCTGTCGAGGTCGACCACGGCGCCCATCAGTCGCGCCTCAGCAAGCCGCAGAACACGCCTTCGATGAAAAAGTCCTGTTCGGGCTGCACATCGATCGGCGCATAGGCCGGGTTGCGTGGCAACAGCCGGTAAGTGCCGCCTTGGCGTTGCAGGCGCTTGATGGTCACTTCGCCGTCCAGGCGCGCAACCACGATTTGCCCGTCGCGGGCGTCGGCCTGTTGCAGGATGCCGACCAGGTCACCGTCAAAGATGCCGTCGTCGATCATCGAGTCGCCCCGCACCTTCAGCAGGTAGTCGGGGGTACGGCGGAACAGGCTGGGGTCGAGCAGCAACTGCTCGTGGATGTCCAGGTCCGGGCCGATGGGGGCACCCGCCGCCACCTGGCCCAGCACGGGTATTTCGAGGATTTCTGGCCGGCGCAGCGGTTCGGCCAGGCGTATGCCCCGCGCCTGGTTTGGCGTGACATCGATGTAACCGGCCTGGCACAGGGCGGTGATGTGCTTGCGCGCAACGCTGCGCGAGGCAAAACCGAAGCGCGTGGCGATATCGGCCAGGCTCGGCGGCTGACCATGCTCGGCAATGCGCTCACGGATGAATTCGAAAATGGCGCGGCGTTTGGGGGTAAGAGTGTCCATGGAGCACATTTGTACTCTTTTCGGAGCACGCTGAACAGCCCCCTTCGTCGTCAGCTTTGGTTATGATCCCCTGGCTTGTGTTTTTTCATCTGGATATCCCATGCTGACCGCCCTGCTGTTCGACCTTGACGGTACCCTCACCGACACTGACACCCTGCACCTGCAGGCCTTTCGCCAACTGCTGCGTGAACACGACGGCCGCGAGCTGAGCCAGGCGCAGTTCGATGCCCAGGTCAGCGGCCGCGCCAACGGCGAGCTGTTCGCCGAGCTGTTCAGCGGCGCCAGTGTCGAACAGTGCCAGGCGTTGGCCGACCGCAAGGAAGCGCTGTTCCGCGCGATGTCGCCGTCGCTTGAACCGATGCCGGGCCTGTTGCGCCTGCTGGAGCATGCCCAGGCCCATGACATCGGCATGTGTGTGGTGACCAACGCACCGCGGCTGAACGCCGAGCACATGCTGAACGCCATGGGCCTTGGCCAGCACTTTGAACATGTGCTGGTGGCCGAAGAGCTGGCACGGCCCAAACCGGACCCGCTGCCCTACCTCACCGGCCTGCAGCGGCTGGGTGCCGAGGCCGGGCAAGCGCTGGCCTTCGAGGACTCATTGCCGGGGACGGCCGCGGCCAGTGGCGCGGGGATCTTTACCGTGGGCGTGGCCACGACGCAGACCCCGGAGCGGTTGCTGGCGGCGGGCGCCAGGCTGGTTGTCGACGATTTCAATGATGCGGCGTTGTGGGCGTTGATCGAGCGTATGGCTTCAGATAGGGGCTGTGTTCCCGAAGGCTAGGGAGTGGGAGCCGAACCTGCTGGCGCTGCAGCCGGGGTGCCGGCTGTACAGCCTGGAACGCTAAGCCGTGACGCCGCATTTCGCCCCTGCAGCCATACCGCCAAAGCCGCCAACCCTGCGGGTAGCAACAACGAAGCGAACACCTGGGCAAAACTCCAGCCCAGTGCCAGCATCTGAGCCCCGGCAAAGGCACTGAGAATCGCACCCAGGCGCCCGATGCCGCTCATCCAGCTGGCGCCGGTCGCCCGTGCTTCAGTCGGGTAAAAAGCCGCCGCCAGTGCATTCATGCCAACACTTGCCCCATTAAGGCCAAAGCCCACAGCGCTCGCAACCGCACACAACCAGGCGAAGTCCGCAGCGACCTGACCAATTGCAAAAATCACCACACCACTGAACAGGAAGGTCAGTACCAGCACGCGCTGCGCCGGGTAGCGATCCATGGCCCAACCCACCGAAATTGCCCCCAACGGGCCGCCAATCTGGAAACAGGCGGTGACGATGGCCGCTTCGGCCACCGAAAACCCGCCCCCCTCCTTTACCAGCGTCGGCAACCAGCCGCTGAACAGATAGACCAGGAACAGCGCCAGCACGTACCCGCCCCAGAGCATGCAGGTACCAAAGCGATACCGCGCTGAGAGGATGGTGCCGATTGCACCGCCTGCAGCCTGGGCTTTACCGGGCAAGACAAAGGTCGTGTCGGCGTTGACATGCTCAGGTGCCAGGCGACGGACAATGGCCAGAATGCGCTTGCGGTCCGCCCCTTTGCTGACCAGGAACGTCACCGATTCCGGCAGGCGCCAATACAGCAACGGCAGGACCATTAGCGGCAACACCCCACCCAATGCCAAGACACTGCGCCAGCCCAGGTTCGGAATCATCCAGGCGCTGACGAAGCCACCTGCTGCCGCGCCCAGGGAGAACCCGCAGAATGCCAGGGTAATGAGCAGCGAGCGGCTGCGTGCCGGGGCATACTCGCTGACCAGGGTGCTGGCATTGGGCATGGCTGCGCCCAGGCCCAGGCCGGTCAAAAAGCGCAACGCGACCAGGGCTTCCAGGTTGGGTGAAAAGGCCGAGGCCAGTGTCCAGAGGCCGAACAGCAGCACGCTGCACAGCAACACCGCCTTGCGCCCGTAACGGTCCGCCAAGGGGCCGGCAATCAAGGCGCCAAGTGCCAGGCCGATCAACGCGGCGCTCAATACCGGGCCCAGACTTTGCGCATCCAGGCCCCAATCGCTTTTCAATTGCGGGGCAATGAAGCCGATGATGGCGACGTCCAGGCCGTCCAGGGCGATGATGAGAAAGCCGAGGAACACTACCCATTTCTGGTAACGGCCGATGGGTTGCTGGTCGATCAGTTGGCGCACGTCGAGTGTGTTGTTCATAGGTATCACCTGTTGTTGTTTTTATGACGGTGTTTGTCGCAGCCCTAGTGGAAAAGGCTGGGTAAGCGCACAGGCCTTATGATGCGTGTTTCCTGAGCCACCACCAGGTCGCGGGTGGCATGCAGGTACGCGGCAAAGTCCGGGTCGGCATCCCGCGCTGCGCTGCGCTTCTCGAAGTCATCGAGGCTGTCATAGCCCCACAAGTGCACCACCTGGTTCAACGGCCCGATGCTGCTGGTGTAAAACGCCAGGGGTGCACCGAGGTGGCGCAGCAGGATCGGCATCGCCAGCTGGTCGAACGCCTCGAGAAAGGCCGCCATGCCGCGCGGGCGAATGGTGTAGATGCGGTGGTCGACCACAGGCTTGTCCATCACGCCACCTCCCGTGCGTTGCCCGCCGCCAGCCCCTGCTCGACACCCGCCAGATGGCGCCCGGTGATGTAGGCAAAGGTCATGATCGGCCCCAGGGTGATGCCCGCCCCGGGATAGTTGCCGCCCATGATGCTGGCGCGGTCGTTACCCACCGCATACAGGCCGTCGATGACTTGCCCGTCGGCCGCCAACACTTCACCGGTCACACGGGTGCGCAGCCCGTCGAAAGTGCCCAGATCGCCCATGATGACTTTCACGGCAAAGTACGGTCCCTCGCCAACCGGCGCTACGCACGGGTTGGGTTGTTGCTGCGGGTCGGCCAGGTAGCGATTGAAGCTGGTGCTGCCGCGGCCGAACTGACGGTCTTCGCCGTGGACGGCCCCAAGGTTGTACTCGCGCACAGTCTGCTCCAGCCCTTGCGCATCGATACCGGCCTTGCCGGCCAACTCCGCCAGGGTCTGGCCCTTGAGCAGGTAACCGTTGCGCAGCAATGGCCCCAACGGCATCGGCGCAGGCTTGGCAAAGCCAAGCCCGTACTTGGCCAGGGTGCGGCGGTCGCACACCAGCCACATGGCGGTTTCTGCCTGGTCGGAACACGCCTCGATCAGCGCTGCGCCTACGTCGTGGTAGGCATTCGACTCGTTGGTGAATCGCTGCCCCGAACGCAGCACGCCGATCACACCCGGCTTGTAGCGGTCGAGCAAATGCGGAAAGGCAATATGCCGCCCACCACCCACCGGCACCTTCGATACCGGCATCCAGGCTGCAGGTGCCTGCAGGCAGATATCGACCTTTGCTCCCAGCGCCTCGGCCATGCGCGCACCATCGCCGGTGTTGCCCGCTGGCACCGGTGAAAAATGCTCGCCGCCACGCCGTACATGCGGGTAGGCCTGGCGCAGCCGTTGCAGGTCATGGGAGAAACCGCCACAGGCCAGCACCACCCCGCGTCGGGCCTCGATGCGCTGCTCGCTGCCGGCCTGCCCGGTCACCGCCCCTACTACCCGCGCCCCTTCGCGCAGCAACTGCCGCGCCGGGGTGCCTGTGAGAATCGGAATGCCCAGGTCCAGTGCCGAGCGTACCAGCCGTGCCGCCAGGGCATTGCCACTGGTGACCTGGGTGCCGCGTCGGTACAAGGCCAGCTCCTTCAAATGGGTCAGCAGGCGTTTGGCCACGTAGGCGAACGAGGTCAACGAACGGGTGACATTGAAGAAGTGCTTGAGGTCGGCATTCGACGAATTGAACATCATGCCGATGAAGGTGATGGTCTTCAGCGGCGGGCGCAGCCGCGCCATGTCGGGCCCCAAACCACGGATGTCGTAAGGTGCGGCCAGTATCGAGCGGCCCACATCGACGCCGCCTTCCACCTGCGGGTGATAATCGGGGTACAGCGTGGGCACGAACTTGACTGCCGTCTCGCGCTCGAAAAACTCAACCATCTGCGGCGCGTAGCGCAAGAATGCCTCCACCCCGGCCGCATCGAAGCAGACACCGGTTTCGTTGCGCAGGTAGGTCATGGCCGCTGCTTGGCTGTCATTGCCCCCGTGCCGGGTGCCCGGCACCCACAATACGCCGCCGGAAAACGCCGTGGTGCCGCCGAAGCACTCCTCCTTTTCGATGACGATCACATCCAGGCCAAGCTTTTTCGCCGTGATGGCTGTCGCCAGGCCGCCAGCACCCGCACCGATGACCAGTACATCGCAGCTACGCGTATTCATTGGCCTGCACCCTCGAAGCCAGGGCGCGGGATCAATGCCATGGGCATGCTTTCCAGTCCGCCATCCACGGTCAGCTCGGCGCCGTTGATATAGTCGGCGCGGCGGCTGGCCAGAAACAGCACGGCTTCGGCGATGTCTTGCGGTTCACCGATGCGCTGGTTGGCGGTCATGGCGCTACGCCGGCGCTCCACCTGTGGGTCGGCATAGAACGCAGCCGACAATGGCGTGCGGATCAAACCCGGGCATACGGCGTTGCTGCGCACACCGCGTGGCCCCCATTCCACGGCAATCTGCCGCGACAACATGCTGACGCCTGCCTTCGCCGCGCTGTAGGCGCCACTGTTGGGTTGCGGGTAATGTGCTGCAATCGAGGCCACATGCACGATACGGCCCTGGCCGCAGTCCAGCATGGAACGGCCAAAGGCCTGGGCACACAAAAGGTAGCCACTGAGGTTGACCGCCAGTACCTGGTTCCATTGTTCCAGGCTTAGCGTGTCCAGCGCGCCGGGGCGCAGCACGCTGGCATTGTTGACCAGTACATCGCAGCGCCCATGCAGCGCCTGTACCTGGGCCGCAGCCTGCTCCACGCTGGCCGGGTCGGCAATGTCGCAGGCCAGGGCACTGACTTCGCCTGCACTGTGTTCCCCCAGGGTGGCCGCCAGTTCGCGGCATTTGTCCAGGTCGCGGTCAAGCAGCACCACGTGGGCCTGCTGCTCCACCAAGGCCGCGGCCAACGCTGCGCCAATGCCGCCGGCCGCGCCGGTCACCACGCATACGGCCGACTCCAGGCCTAGCCACTGAGAAAAGATCTTGTTGTTGTGCATGCTGTTCTCCAGAGCGTTGCTTGTTCTGGGCAACAGGCTATGGCCGGCAGGCCCACCGGCAGAATGGACAAAACCTGCAACCAGCCCCACATTCCCGTCAATTTGCCCACTGCGCCCTGAAGCCTGCGTGCAGCTATGGCACAGTAGCGGGCAGTGAACAGAACAATTACAACACCATGAACAAGATCCCCAATTACGCCCTGTACGGTGAAACCGCGCAGCCGGTGTGGCACGAAGCCTTGCATGTGGAGCAGATATCCCAGCGCTCTGGCGCGCACAACTGGGAGATTGCCGCACACCGTCACGAAGGCTTGCTGCAGCTGTTGTACCTGCAAAGCGGTGGCGGCGAGGTGCTGTTCGACAGTGACCGGTTTCAGGTTCATGCGCCCTGCGTGGTGTACGTCCCGGCGCAGGTGGTGCATGGTTTTCATTGGGCCAGCCAGGTAGAAGGCCAGGTAATCACGGCTGCGCAGCACCCACTGGATAGCATCGCTCAGGTGCTGGCACCCAACGTGCTGGTGCAACTGCGCAAACCACAGGTGATTGCCCTGCCCCACTGGGCCGCCGATGAAGACCCGTTGTTGCCCCTGTTTCGGGCCCTGCGCGAGGAATACCACAACCGCGCCCGCGAGCATGTGGCCAGCAGCATGGCGCTATTGCTGGCACTGATGATCCATGTCCTGCGCCATGAGCCGCACATACCCGCAGGTGAGCAGCGCCCAGTATCAAGACGCAGCCAGCAACTGACTGCTTTTCGCGAACTGGTAGACATGCACTACCGCGCGCACTGGCCACTGGCGGAATACGCCGCCGAGTTGGGCATGACCCTGGTGACGTTGGGGCGGTTGTGCCAGGAACACCTGGGCATGACGCCGATGAATGTGATCAATGCCCGACTGGTGCTGGAGGCCAAGCGCATGCTCGGGCATTCGAGCCTGAGCGTGAAAGAGATCGCTCATGAACTGGGGTTTGCCGATGTGGGGTATTTCAGCCGGTTCTTTCGCAAGCAGGCGGGGGTGAGCCCTAGCGGATTTCGGGAGGGCCAGTAACGCCCGCAGGTTCTGTGGGCGGTACTGGCAATGCACGCGTCTGTGGCTTGCCCGCGAAGAAACCCGTGCAGGAAACATCAAACAGCCAAGGCCCGCTGCACTTCCCCCACAGTGGTCGCCAAGCTGCTCAGGTGCAGGCTCGACACCCGCTCCACCGGCGCCTGATCCAGCGGCCATTGCAAGGCAATGCTGCCGACCAGGCGCCCTTCGGCATGTACCGGCAAGGCAATGGCGCGGATCAGGAACGGCAGGCGCACCGGGTATTCCCAGTAGCCTTCGGTGCGCTGACCAAAGCCCTTGTGCGCTTGCTCTTCGATATCGCGCAACAGCCCGTCGTCACCCAGCCGCTCATGGGCCGCCAGGCGCTGCACTTCGTCCACCGCCAGCTCCCCCAGGCACGCCCGCCCCATTGCCGAATGAAACAGGCTGGCATGCTGCCCAACAATCTGACTGGTGTGCGGATAGCGCTTGCGCAGCACCTGGGGAATGGCGCTTTCCATCACCTCCAGCCGCTGGCCGTCGAAACACGACAGGTCAGCGACCAGCCCGGTGCGCTCACTCAGCTCCAGCAGCATGGGCGCTGCGCTTTCCACCAGACGCCGCTTGAAACGCAACTGGCGGTCACCGAACAGGCGTCGCGCGCACAGCCGGTAGCGCCGGTCGGCAAGGCCGCGGTACACCCAGCCTTGCGCCTGCAAGGTGGCGATCATGCGCGACACCGTGGCCTTGGGCAGCGCCGTCAGGTAGTGCAGTTCTTCCAGGCCCAACGCCTGGTGTTCGCCCAGCAGGTCGACGATGGCCAGCGCCCGCTCCACTGAACGCACGCCGCCGCTGTCTGCCGTGATGCCCATGGGTATGACCTCCTTGTAGCGGGATGGTCAGGATAGCCAGCAAGATCCGCGCCTGCCCGTGCTTTCATGGAGCAAGCAGCCGTTGTGGCGGGCAGCGCACCACCCAGCGGGTGAGCTGTTCATGGGCATACGCCAGCTGCAGCACGGCATGGTCGGCCTGCGCCGGGCCTATGATTTGCAGGCCCATGGGCAACCCGGCGGCATTGAACCCCACCGGCACGCTGATGCTCGGCAAGCCGGCCAGGGTCGGCCCGATCACCACTTCCATCCAGCGGTGGTAGGTGTCCATTGGCCGCCCCCCGACCACCGTTGGCCATGGCTGGCGTGCATCGAAAGGGAACACCTGAGCCGAGGGCAACAGCAGAAAGTCGTAACGCTCGAACAGCTTGCCCATGGCGCGGTACCAGTCACTGCGGTCCAACGAAGCCTGGTACAGCGCCGCCGCACTCAGCTGCAAGCCACCTTCCACCTCCCACTGTGCTTCGGGCTTGAGCAATGCGCGCTTGCCGGGGTCGGCATAGGCTGCGCTGAGGTTGCCATGCACCAGGAAGTGGCGGTGGGTCAGCCAGCATTGCCACAAGCGCGCCAGGTCGAATGCCGGCTGGCAGGCCTCGACCCGGCAGCCCAGTTCGGCAAAGTCGGCCAGCGCCGACTCGCACAGGCTCATTACCCCGTCATCCATCGGCAGATAGCCGTTGTAGTCGCCCAGCCAGCCCACCCGTACACCGCGAAAATCGCGCGGCAAGCCAACGGCAAAATCGCGCCGGCCTTCGCTTAGCGACAGCGGCGCCCGGGCATCAACACCCGCCTGTATCGACAGCAGCCGCGCCACGTCGACCACACTGCGGCCCATCGGCCCTTCTGTGGCCAGCTGCTGCACGAACAGCTCGGGTGCCGGCCCATGCGGCACGCGGCCCTGCGATGGGCGCAGGCCGAACAGGTTATTGAACGCCGCCGGGTTGCGCAGCGAGCCCATCATGTCGCTGCCGTCGGCCACCGGCAGCAAGCGCATGGCCAGCGCCGCTGCAGCCCCACCGCTGCTGCCACCCGCCACCCGCGACGGGTCGTAGGCGTTGGTGGTAGTGCCAAACAAGGGGTTGTAGCTTTGCGAGCCCAGGCCAAACTCGGGCACATTGCTCTTGCCCATGATCAATGCCCCGCTCGCCCGCACCCGCGCCACGCTGATCGCATCCTGCTCGGGTACCTGCTCGGCAAACAGCGGCGAGCCGAGCGTGGTACGCAGCCCGGCCGTGGCGGCGAGGTCCTTGATTGCCTGCGGCATGCCATGCATCCAGCCGCGCGAGTGGCCACGGGCCAGTTCGCGGTCACGCGTCTCGGCCTCGGCCAGCAGCACTTCGGCCGGGCGCAGCGAGACCAGTGCATTGACCTGCCGATTGAAGCGCTCGATATGCCCCAGGTAGGCCTGCATCACCTCCCGGCATGACAACTGGCGGGCATGGATGGCCTGGGACAGTGCCTCGGCATCGAGGGCAACAATGGGGTCGATGGCTAGCGGCTTCACGGTTTTACTCCAAGGTTGAAGGCGGCAGGTTTGACTGCCCGCGGTGCTTCTTTCAGGCAATAGGTGCCCAGCAATGTCAGCAGGCAGGCAAACAGCACATAGAACGCCGGCGCCACCGGGGTGCCAAGCACCTGGGTGAGCCAGGTCACGATCAACGGGGCAAAGCCACCGAACACCATCACCGCCACGTTGTAGGCCACCGACACGCCGGTGGAACGCACCTGGACCGGGAACTGTTCGGCCAGGGCAGTAGGTGCCGGGCCGAAGAAACCACCGATGGCCGTGCACAACAGCAGTTGCATGACCAACAGGCGCTCCAGGGAAGGCGCAGCGGCCATCCACACATACAGTGGGTAGACCATCACGAAGAACGCCAGGGTGAAGGCCATCAGCACCGGGCGCCGCCCCAGCCGGTCAGACAGCGCCCCGGACAACGGAATCACGAGGGTCATCAGTCCCACGGCGAGCATCTGCACCAGCAGCACCTGGTCCAGCGGCAGGCCTAGGCTTTTGTGGGCGAAGGTCGGCATGTTCACCAGCACCACGTAGAACGAAACCGTCGCGCCGCAGGCCAACCCCATCGACACCAGCAGGCTGCGCCGGTGTTCACGCAGCACCTGCCACAGGCCGGGCGACTGGCCCTTGGCATGGCGACGCGCCTCGACAAACGCCTCAGGCTCCTCCATATGCTTGCGAATCCACAGCCCGACCGGCCCGATCAGCAGGCCCAGCACGAACGGGATGCGCCAGCCCCAGCTGTCCAGCGCCTCAGGCGAGCACAGGTGGGTAACCAACGCCACCATTGCCGCCCCGGAAAACACCGCCAGGCACTGCCCTACCAATTGCCACGAACCATACAGGCCCTTGCGGTGGGCAGGTGCGCTTTCCACCAGAAATGCCGTGGCGCTGGCGTATTCACCACCGGTGGCAAAGCCCTGCAGCATGCGCGCCACCACGATCAGCAGCGGCGCAGCCATGCCGATGGCCAGGTAGTCGGGCGCGAAGGCGATCATGGCGATGGACACGGTCATCAGGCGGATGATCATCTGCATGGCCGCCTTGCGGCCCTTGCGGTCGGAATACATGCCCAGCAGCACGCCGCCCACCGGGCGCATGAAAAACCCGACGCCGAAGGTGGCAAGGGCCATCAGCAGCGAGGCGTACTCGTCGTCGGACGGGAAGAACTGCCGGGCGATGATGCTGGCCAGAAAGCCATACACGATAAAGTCATACCATTCCAGGGCGTTGCCGATAACGGCGGCCACCACTTGCCGGGTACGCGACACGCCGGTGCTCGAAGTCTGCATAGGGAACACTCCACACAATGATTGGGTGATCGCCCAGGCGCAGTCGCGCCCGGGTTCCAGCGGCAGTGGTCAAAAAGGGACAATCAGGCAGGTGCCAGCCAGCGCTCTGCCAGCGCGCCCCAGTAGGCGGCGCCGGTCAGCAGGATGTCGTCGTTGAAGTCGTAGGCCGGGTTGTGCACCATCGGCCGCGATACACCATTGCCGATGAACAGGTAGGCCCCCGGGCAGCGCTGCAGCATCCAGGCGAAGTCTTCGCTGCCCATCAGCTTGCGGGTGTTGCCATCCACAGCCTGGGCGCCCAGCAACTCGACCCCTACCTGGGTGGCAAAGGCGTTTTCAGCGGCATGGTTGACCAGCACCGGGTAGGCCGGGCGGTGCTCGATGCTGGCGCGGCAGCCAAAGCTCTCGGCCTGACTGACGATGATTGCCCGCACCCGCTCAAGGGCCTGCGCCCGCACCTCGGCGTTCAGTGCGCGCAGGCTAAGGCGCAACAGCGCCTGTTGCGGGATCACGTTGGCCGCTTCGCCGGCCTGCAATGCGCCGACGGTGACCACTGCTGCCTCCTGCGCATCGATATTGCGCGCCACCACGGTTTGCAGCGCCATCACCACACTGGCGGCCGCCACCAGCGGGTCGACGGTCAGGTGCGGCATCGAGCCATGACCACCCACCCCGTCCAGGGTCACCGTCAGCAGGTCCTGCGAAGCCATCATCGGCCCTTCACGAAACCCCAGGTGTCCGGCCGGCAGCCCTGGCATGTTGTGCATGCCGAATAGCGCATCACATGGGAAGCGCTCCAGCAGGCCGTCGGCCAGCATCGCCTCGGCACCGCCCTGGCCCTCCTCGGCCGGCTGGAAGATCAGTGTCAGCGTGCCGTCGAACTGCCGGGTTGCCGCCAGGTAGCGCGCGGCGCCAAGCAGCATGGTAGTGTGCCCGTCATGACCACAGGCGTGCATGCAGCCTGGGTGCTGGCTGCTGTATGCCGCACCCGTGGCTTCGTGGATGGGCAACGCGTCCATGTCGGCGCGCAGGCCCAGCCGGCGGGGGCTGCTGCCATTGCGCAGCACGCCGACCACGCCGGTCTTGCCGATACCGGTGTGCACTTCATAGCCCCATTCCTCCAGCAGTCGGGCGACCAATGCCGAGGTGCGGCTTTCTTCAAAGCCCAGTTCCGGGTGAGCGTGGATATCGTGACGGATCGCGTGCAGGTCGCTGGCCACGTCGGCGAGCCAGGCCTGGATATGCTGATGTCGGGACATGTGGAGTCTCCTCGCGCGGGTGGTTTCCCGTTCTTGTTGTTCGCCTTCAGGTCACGACAGGTGAGGCAGGTCGTGCTTGGCTCACAGATAAACGCGAGTGACGCGGGATCACAAACGAATGTGGTTCCGCCCTGCGGAACCAGTCGGGGGGAAAAGCGGAATGGGTGTGGAGTTGGAGTCGTAGGTAAAGCTGTACGTGGCGTTGTTTTCGTTGAATAGTGCGGTCAG
>NZ_JBICII010000057.1:0-56221 GCF_043101865.1 Pseudomonas sp. zjy_15 | reverse complement strand
GCGGCGCCTGGGCTATCGCGCGCTTAGAAGCAAAATCAAAAGCCGAAGCGAGAGCGAGAGCATCGGGATCTTGCCTTGTTTAGCTCAATGCCCCGCCGATGCCGGACCCGCCTTGGCGGTAAAGGGCGGCTTGGCAAACCACACCAGCAGAATCAACCCGGCAAATACCCAGCTCATCAAGGTGAAATAATCCACCGTCGACATCATGTAAGCCTGCCCATTGAGTATCTGCTCCAACTGCGCGTAACTCTGCGGACTGGCGCCGCCCAACTGCTCAAGGGTATGCCGCGTCGCCGGATCGAACTGGCTGATGTGCTCGCTCAGGTAGGCATGGTGCTGGTCCGCCCGACGAATCCAGATCCAGGTAGTCAACGAAGCCGCAAAACTCCCGCCCAAGGTCCGCAGGAAAGTCGCCAGCCCCGAACCGTCGGCAATCTGGTGCGGCGGCAGGTCTGACAGCAGGATGCTCAAGGTCGGCATGAAGAACAACGCCACGCCAATCCCCATGAACAACTGCACCAAGGCCACGTGCTGGAAGTCCACCTCGCTGGTGAAACCGGCACGCATGTAGCAACTGGTGCCGATCGCCAGGAACGCCAACCCAGCCAGCACCCGCAGGTCGAACCGGTGCGCATATTTGCCCACGAACGGCGACATGATCACCGGCAGCAAGCCGATCGGCGCCACCGCCAGGCCTGCCCAGGTCGCGGTATAGCCCATCTGCGTCTGCAACCACTGCGGCAGGATCAGGTTGATACCGAAGAACCCGGCATATCCCCCAACCAGCACGATAGTGCCAATGCGGAAGTTGCGGTGCACGAACAGCCGAAGGTTGACCACCGGGTGCCGGTCGGTCAGCTCCCAGATCACGAACACCGCCAGAAACACCACCGAAATCAGGCTGCCGACAATGATGAACGACGACTCGAACCAGTCCAGATCGTTACCCTTGTCCAGCACTACCTGCAAGGCACCGACGCCGATAATAAGGGTCAACAGGCCAATGTAATCCATCGGTTGGCGGCTGGTGACCACCGGGCGCGTGCGCATCTGCTGGCGCACCACGGCAGCAGCGAACAGGCCGATGGGCACGTTGATGAAGAAGATCCACGGCCAGCTGTAGCTATCGGTAATCCAGCCCCCCAGTATCGGCCCGGCAATCGGCGCCACCACCGTGACCATCGCCAGCAGCGCCAGTGCCATCCCCCGTTTTGCAGGGGGATAGACAGCAATCAGCAGGGTCTGGGTCATCGGGTAAAGCGGCCCGGCGACCACGCCCTGCAAGACGCGAAACCCGACCAGCTCGGGCATCGACTGGGCGATACCGCACAGGAACGACGCCAGCACGAACAGCAGCGTGGCCCAGATGAACAGCTTCACTTCACCAAAGCGCCGGCTCAGCCAGCCGGTCAGCGGCAAGGCGATAGCGTTGCTCACCGCGAACGAGGTGATGACCCAGGTGCCTTGCTCAGAGCTCACCCCCAGGTTGCCGGAAATGGTCGGCAAGGCCACGTTGGCGATGGTGGTGTCCAGCACCTGCATGAACGTCGCGAGCGACAGCCCGATGGTGGTCAGCAGCAGACTCGGCGGCGTGAACTGGGCAGCGGCGTTGTTGCTCATCGCTGCGCCGTCTTGCCGGTTGCGCTGTTTTCGTGAATCAGCCGGGCGATCAGGTTGTCGGCTTCGACCAGCTGGTGGTCATACACCTGGGTGATGTAGCTGGCCTTCTGCGGTGGCTGCTGGGCCAAGGCCGGACCGCTCTGGTCATGCAGGTCGACTTCGACCACGGTGGAAAGGCCAATACGGAGGGGGTGGTCCTTGAGCTGGTCGGGGCTGAGGTGGATGCGCACGGGTACTCGCTGAACAATCTTGATCCAGTTACCGGTGGCGTTCTGCGCCGGCAGCAAGGCAAAGGCGCTGCCGGTGCCCGCGCCAAGGCTGTCGACCGTGCCGCTGTACTTGACCTCGCTGCCATACAAATCAGCGGTGATTTCCACCGGCTGGCCGATGCGCATCTCACGCAGCTGGGTTTCCTTGAAGTTGGCATCGATCCACACCTGATCCAGCGGGATGACTGCCATGGTCGCGGTGCCCGGCTGCAGGCGCTGGCCCAACTGGACGGTACGCTTGGCGACGTAGCCGGTGACCGGCGCGACCAACGTGGTGCGGGCATGGTCGAGGTAGGCCTGGCGCAGGTCGGCAGCAGCAGCCATGACGTCGGGGTGCGAGGACACCACGGTGTCGTCGACCAGCGCACTGCTGGTGCTGAGCTGTTGGCGCGCGCTGTTGACGGCGGCCTGGGCAACGGTCAGGTCGTCGCGGGCATGGGACAGTTCTTCTGCGGCAATCGCACCGCTGTCAGCCAGCACCTTGCGCCGGTTGAAGTCTTGCTGCGCCTTGCGCAGTTCGGCCTGGCGCGTTTCCAGTTGAGCCTTTAGCGAGTCGACGTTGCTGTACAGCCCGCGCACCTGCCGCACGGTGCGTGCCAGCTTGGCTTCGGCGGACTGCAAGGCGACTTCGCTGTCGGCCGGGTCGAATTGCAGCAATACCTGGCCGGCGTGGACCAGGTCGCCGTCATCGGCCCCGATGCTGGTAACGGTGCCAGCGACTAGCGGGGTGATCTCCACCACGTTGCCGTTGACATAGGCATCGTCGGTGCTTTCGTGCCAACGCCCGACAATGCTGTACCAGGCCCAGGTGCCTGCCCCGGCAAGGATCAGCAGCAACAGCAGGCCAAGCAGCCAGGCCTTGCGCTTGCGTGACGGCTCAGGCGCGACGGAGGGAGTCGGGGTATCTGTAGGTGTGGCCATGACAATACCTTGGATAATTCGTTACAGGGTTCAACGGTCGCCGAAGCGGCGGATCGTCAGAGGGTCGCCAGCACCGAGCAGCACCTTGGCCAGCAGGCCTTCCAGGGTCTTGAGCTCCTCTGGTGCCAGCACGCCGCACAACTCGTTCATGGCGGCGGCGCCGATTTCCGGCAGGCGGTTGGCCAGGCGCTGGCCGTCGGCAGTGAGTGCCAGGCGCACTTGGCGACGGTCGTCGGCGCAGCGGTTGCGCACGATCAGCTCCTTCTGCTCGAGGCGGTCGAGCATGCGAGTCATCGAACCGCTGTCCAGGCCCAGGTACCGGCACAGCTCGGCCGGGGTATCCACCTGGTATTGGGTGACGATGATCAGCACTTTGAACTGCGCGGCAGTGACGCCCTCTGACTCCAGGTGCCAGTCAAGAATGCGGTCTTTGAGGATCGCTGCGCGGCCAAGCAACATGCCGATGGCGCAGGTCTGGAAGTTTTCGGGGGAGAAATGGGCCATCTTTGACTGCTCAGCTAAGTGTGTAGAAATATTACTGCCTAGGCAGTGAATGTCAAAGCCTTCATTAGCAAGCTATGAAATATTTCATGTCTTCTGCCAGTCTCATCGCTCCCAGCAGGCGCGCATTGCGGCCCATTGCTACACACAAGGCCGCGCCTGCAAGGGTGTGCGTAAAGGCGGTTAACGTGCTCGCAGGCCCAACGCCTCCACAGCCCCGCAAGCAATCGCCATTCCCACCAGCTCTGCGAGGCTGCCCGCTTGCAACCGCTTCATCACCCGGCCTCGGTACAGGTCCACGGTCTTGACGCTGATGCCCAACTGCTCGGCAATCTCGCGGTTGTTCAACCCTTGGGCCAAGGGTACGAAGACGTCTCGCTCACGCGGCGTCAGGCCATCGATTCGCGCCTGCACCAAGGCCAGCGCCTGATCGCCCTGTCGCGCCAGCCCGGCGTGCTCCAGCGCAGCCTGAACGCTGTCGAGCAGCAACTGGTCGTTGTAGGGTTTTTCGATGAAGTCGCAGGCGCCGGCCTTGAACGCCCGCACCACGATCGGGACATCGGCATGACCGCTGACGAAGATCACCGGCACCATCAGGCCACGCTCACGCATCGCCTGCTGCACAGCCAACCCGCCCAACCCCGGCATGCGCACATCCAGCAATACGCAAGCGGGCCCATCATCGATGCAGGCGTCGAGAAACGCCTGCCCGCTGGCGAACGGCAAGGCTTGCAGGCCCACCGACTGCAGCAGCCAGACCGTAGAGTCGCGCATCCCCTGGTCGTCATCGACCACATACACTTTTGCTTGCAACACCGCCTCCCCTTATTCCCTGCTGACCGCCAGCCGGCAGCACAGTACCAGACCGCCGTTGTCACCCGCCCGCGCCCACAGGCTGCCACCAAAGCCTTCGATCAGGCTGCGACTCATGCTCAAGCCCAAGCCCAGGCCGTCGGCCTTGCTGGTGGTAAACGGCGTAAAGATTTCATCCAGCCGCTCCGGCGCCACGCCCGGGCCCTGGTCGGCTACCTCAACCAGTACCCCATCGCCATCGCGCGCCGCGCAGAGCAGGATACGTGACGGCCGCTCCCCCTGCTGCTCGCGATTGGCATCGATGGCATTGCGCAGCAGGTTGAGCAGCACCTGCTCCAGCAGCACCCGGTCGGCATACACCAAGGGCAGTTGAGCGCTCATGCGAAGTTCCACCTGCACCTGGTCCCGCGCGGCTTCCCAGGCACACAGACGCATGGCTTCGCCAGCCAGCTCGGCCACATCCAGCGCCTCCAGGCGGCGCGGCCCCTTGCGCAGGAAGGCACGCAGGCGGCGGATCACTTCGGCGGCATGGGTGGCCTGCTCGCTGATACGCTGCAGACCCTGGCCTACTCGCTCGCGAGCCAAGGGGTCACGGTCCAGGCCCTGCAGATAACGCTGACTGGCGTTGGCATAGTTGACCACGGCGGCCAGTGGCTGGTTGATCTCGTGGGCGATACCCGAGGCCAGCTCGCCCAGGGTAGCGAGGCGGGCACTGTGCGCCAGGCTTTCCTGCGCTTCGATGCGCAAGGTGATGTCGCGGGACACGCTGACCACCTCCACCACCGCGCCGGTGTAAGTCTCACGGATCGCCCGGCTGGCGATTTCGAACCAACGGTAGCCACCTGTCGCCTGGCGCACCCGGCAAGTCATCGTGTGGTAGCCGTCCTGGTCCAGCGCGGCAGCGGCCTGACGCAGCACCTGACGCCGTTCGCGCGGATGCAGCAGGGTATGTACAGGCATGCCACGCAGCTGCTCGGGCCACAGGCCGAGCAGGCGGTAGGCTGCCGGTGAGGCATCGAGAAAGCGGCCATCGGGGCTGTGCCGGGAAATCAGGTCGGTGGTGTTTTCGATGATCAGCCGATACAGGCGCCGGGCGCGGCTGGCTTCGCGTGCGCCATGGCGCTCTTCACTGGCATCGCGGCAGCGGCCCAGCACCTGCTGGCCCTGGTTGTCCGGCATGAACGTCCACAACACGATGCGTTCGCCGACCTGCACCTCGACATCGCTGATCGCCCGATGCTGGCGCAAACAGGCACGTACCAGTGCAGCGCAATTGGCCGGCAGCCAGCGAGCCAGCTCAGGCCCTTCGGCGACCCAGGCCTGCAGTGCCGGGTTGAGTGCCAGCGGGCTTGCATCACTGGCCAGCAACAGACTGGGT
Source organism: Pseudomonas sp. zjy_15 (assembly GCF_043101865.1). Taxonomy (NCBI): domain Bacteria; kingdom Pseudomonadati; phylum Pseudomonadota; class Gammaproteobacteria; order Pseudomonadales; family Pseudomonadaceae; genus Pseudomonas; species Pseudomonas sp. zjy_15. Next base: position 50,719 of record NZ_JBICII010000057.1, on the reverse strand, counting down.
TGTGGGTCGTTGGTGAGCAAGGGGTAAGCAGTGTCATCCACAGTAGGCGGCCTGTTTCTTATAGTAGTTTTACTATATTGCTATAGTCGATATTCCTAATACCATAGCGACTCGCGTAAAACTGCGACAGAGGGGGCGGCCCACCGTCCGCCCCCACTGCACCCTGAACAGAGCTAACAATCAGCCATCGGGGGTCAGGTGCACAGGCTGCGCCTGCCTCCCTTACAGGATTACCGCATGTCGATCTATGCCCAGGGCCTGATGCCCGCTGCCGTCAACCATGTCGCCCTCACCCCGCTGAGCTTCATCGAACGCACCGCTGCCGTTTACGGCAACTACCCGGCCGTCATCCACGGCGCCATCCGCCGCAACTGGCAAGAAACCTACCAACGCTGTCGGCGCCTGGCCAGCGCCCTGGCCGGCCGTGGCATTGGCCGCGGCGACACCGTGGCAGTGATGCTGCCCAACACCCCGACCATGCTCGAGGCGCACTTCGGCGTACCCATGACTGGTGCCGTGCTCAATACCCTGAACGTGCGCCTGGATGCCGAGGCCATCGCCTTCATGCTGCAGCATGGCGAGGCCAAGGTGCTGATCACCGACCGCGAGTTCCATGCAGTCATCGAAGGTGCACTGGCACTGCTTGAACACCCGCCGCTGGTGGTTGATGTAGATGACCCGGAGTACGGCGAAGGCCGCGCGGTCAGCGAGCTGGACTATGAGGCACTGCTCAACGAAGGCGACCCGGAATTTGCCTGGGAATGGCCCGATGACGAGTGGCAGGCCATTTCGCTGAACTACACCTCTGGCACCACCGGCAACCCCAAGGGCGTGGTCTACCACCACCGTGGCGCCTACCTGAACGCACTGGGCAACCAGATGACCTGGGCCATGGGCCACCGCCCGGTGTACCTGTGGACGTTGCCGATGTTCCACTGCAACGGCTGGTGCTACCCCTGGACCATCACCGCCCTGGCCGGCACCCATGTGTTCCTGCGCCGGGTCGACCCGCAGAAAATCCTGACCCTGATCCGCGAGCACAAAGTCAGCCACCTGTGCGGTGCACCGATCGTGCTCAACGCGCTGGTCAACATGCCCGAGGCGGCCAAGGCAGCCATCGAGCACCCGGTGCAGGCCATGGTCGCCGGCGCCGCACCACCGGCCAAGGTCATCGGCGCCGTGGAGCAAATGGGCATCAAGGTCACCCACACCTATGGCCTGACCGAGGTCTACGGCCCGGTGACCGTGTGTGCCTGGCATGACGAATGGGATGCGCTTTCGCTGGAAGAGCGTGCCCGGATCAAGTCTCGCCAAGGCGTGCGCTACCCGACCCTCGACGGCCTGATGGTGGCCGACCCGCAAACCCTTCAGCCGGTGCCCCGCGACGGCGATACCCTGGGCGAGATCTTCATGCGCGGCAACACGGTGATGAAGGGCTACCTGAAAAACCCTGAAGCCACCGCCGAAGCCTTCCGTGGCGGCTGGTTCCACACCGGCGACCTGGCCGTGTGGCATGCCGACGGCTATATCGAGATCAAGGACCGGCTCAAGGACATCATCATTTCCGGTGGCGAGAACATCTCCACCATCGAGGTCGAGGACGCCCTGTACAAGCACCCGGCAGTGCTGGAAGCCGCCGTGGTGGCACGCCCGGATGAAAAATGGGGGGAAACCCCGTGCGCCTTCGTCGCCCTGAAGCCGGGCCGGGAGGACACCCGTGAAGCCGACATCACCAGTTGGTGCCGCGAACACCTGGCCGGGTTCAAGGTGCCGAAGACCGTGGTGTTCGGCGAGCTGCCCAAGACCTCGACCGGCAAGATCCAGAAATACGTGCTGCGCGACCGGGCCAAGGCGCTCTGATGCCGTAGTCGTTCCCCCTTCAGGCGCGCAGCACTAGGCTGCGCCTGAGGGTTCAGCGCACGCCCAACCATCCCCCACTATTGCAAGAGCTGCCGATGACCACCTTTTCCGCCCCCCTGCGCGACATGCGCTTTGTCCTACATGACGTGCTCAACGCTTCGAGCCTGTGGGCCCGCCTGCCCGCCCTGGCCGAACGCATCGATGCCGATACTGCCGACGCCATTCTCGAGGAAGCATCCAAAGTCACCGGCCAGCTGATTGCCCCGCTCAGCCGCAACGGTGACGAGCAAGGTGTGTGCTTCGACGCAGGCCAGGTCACCACCCCTGATGGCTTCCGCGAGGCCTGGAACACCTACCGCGAAGGTGGCTGGGTCGGCTTGGGCGGCAACCCGGAACACGGCGGCATGGGCATGCCAAAGATGCTCGGCGTGCTGTTCGAAGAGATGCTCTACGCCGCTGACTGCAGCTTCAGCCTGTATTCGGCATTGAGCGCCGGCAGTTGCCTGGCGATCGATGCCCACGCCAGTGAAACGCTCAAGGCCACCTACCTGCCACCACTGTACGAAGGCCGCTGGGCCGGCACCATGTGCCTGACCGAACCCCATGCCGGCACTGACCTGGGGCTGATCCGCACCCGCGCCGAGCCCCAGGCCGATGGCAGCGTGCGCATCAGTGGCAGCAAGATCTTCATTACCGGCGGCGAACAGGACCTGACCGAGAACATCGTCCACCTGGTGCTGGCCAAACTGCCGGATGCGCCCGCCGGTGCCAAAGGTATATCGCTGTACCTGGTACCGAAATTCCTGGTCGAGGCCGATGGCAGTCTGGGCGCGCGCAACGCTGTCCATTGTGGCTCGATCGAACACAAGATGGGCATCAAGGCCTCGGCGACCTGTGTCATGAACTTTGATGGTGCCATCGGTTACCTGGTGGGCGAGCCGAACAAGGGCCTGGCAGCGATGTTCACCATGATGAACTACGAGCGCCTGTCCATCGGCATACAGGGCATCGGTTGTGCCGAAGCCTCCTACCAGAGCGCCGCCCGCTACGCCAACGAGCGCCTGCAGAGCCGCGCAGCGACTGGCCCGCGGGCACACGACAAGGCGGCCGACCCGATCATCCACCATGGCGATGTCCGGCGCATGCTGCTGACCATGCGCACCCTCACCGAAGCGGGTCGGGCGTTCGCCGTGTACGTTGGCCAGCAACTGGACGTGGCACGCTATGCCGAGGACGCCGGCGAGCGCGAGCATGCCCAGCGCCTGGTGGCACTGCTGACGCCGGTGGCCAAGGCATTCTTCACTGATAACGGCCTGGAAAGCTGCGTGCTTGGGCAGCAGGTGTATGGCGGTCATGGCTACATCCGCGAATGGGGCCAGGAACAACGCGTGCGAGACGTGCGCATTGCGCAGATCTATGAAGGCACCAACGGCATCCAGGCCCTTGATCTGCTGGGGCGCAAGGTGCTGGCCGACGGTGGTCAGGCGTTGGCCAGCTTTGCCAGCGAAGTGCGAGCCTTCAGTGTGGATGCGCCCTTGCACCGCGAGGCCCTGCAGGCGAGCCTGACGCGGCTGGAGGCCACCAGCAACTGGCTGCGGAAGCAGGCTGGCGAGGATGCCAACCTGGTCAGTGCGGTGGCGGTTGAATACCTGCAGCTGTTCGGGCTGACCGCATATGCGTACATGTGGGCGCGGATGGCGGCGGTGGCGCTGGCCAAACGTGATGAGGATGATGCGTTTCATGGCGCGAAGCTTGCGTGTGCGGCGTTCTACTTCCAGCGGGTCTTGCCGCGGGGGTTGGGGCTGGAGGCGAGTATTCGGGCCGGCAGTGGCAGCCTTTATGGACTAGAGGCCGCACAGTTCTGACCGGTGTGTCACTGACGCGCTTGTTGCAAGGGGTGCCGTGTGCTGCGAAGAGTCCGGTACAGGATTGCGAAGGGTCTCTTCGCAGCATCAGGCTACCCCTGCAGAAACGATTGCAGACAACGCCATGCGCCCGCGAAGGGTTCTCAAACGCTGAAAAACCATGGCTAATCCGACGAAAAACCGGCACAACTGATAGTCATTCGCCATTACATTGGTTCTCGGGAGCCCTCCCGCAAGGGTAGAATGCGCAAAACCCGGAGCCACAATGAACCACGACCGCCTCAATCCCAACCCAGACGATGCCATCACCGACGCCGCAGCGCATTGGTGCATGCGCCTGCACGCCGAAGATTGCACGCAGGCCGAGCGTGACGTATTCGCTGACTGGTTGGCGGCCGACCCGCGGCATGCCGAAGAGTACCAGGCGATGCTGGAAATCTGGCAAACCGCCGACCTGCTGCCGCGCAGCGCCACCGTCATCGACTTCAACCCACCCGCCAGACACGCCGCCCGCCCTCGCAACTGGCGGCCGCTGGCATCTGCTGCGGCCATCGCCCTGGCAGTGCTGCCGCTGGCCGGGTGGATGGGGTGGGAACAGGGCTGGTTGCCCAACCACTACCAGCACGTTGAAACCGGTGACGGCATGCAGACCGTGGAGCTCAGCGACGGCAGCACGGTACAGCTCAACCTGCACACCGAGCTCACCTTCCTCAACTACAAGGACCAGCGCCGGGTCACACTCAAGCGCGGCGAAGCGTTCTTCAAGGTGCACCACGACAGCAGCCACCCGTTCATCGTGCGTGCCGGCAGTGGCCAGACCCGGGTCACCGGCACCCAGTTCAACGTGTGGAAGTACCAAGACCAGGTGAAGGTCACCCTGGTGGAAGGTTCAGTGCTGGTGTCCAGTGAGGGCAGTGCCGGTGGCTACCGCCTTGGCCCTGGCATGCAGGCCAGCTACCACAAGGGCGACTTCGAGCCGCAGCTGGAGCAAAGCGACGACTATGGCAACAGCCTGGCATGGCGCAGCGGCAAGCTGGTGCTCGACAACCTGAGCCTGGAACAGGCGCTGCCGGTGATCAACCGCTACCTCGACGCCCCGCTGCTACTGGCCGATGCCAGCACCGGCCGCATCCGCATCAGCGGCATCTACAACACCCGTGAAGTGGGGCGTCTGGTCAACAACCTGCCCAAAGTCCTACCGGTCTACCTGACCCGCAGCAAGGACGGCAGCACCGTGCTCAATCGCATCTCGCCGCCGCCCGACAAGGGCTGACGCCCTCCCCGCCTTACAAGGTCATCGCTGCCAACCAGCCGAACGCCATCAACGGCAAGTTGTAATGGATGAAGGTCGGCACCACGGTGTCCCAGATGTGGTGATGCTGGCCATCCACGTTCAGGCCCGAGGTCGGGCCCAGGGTCGAGTCAGAGGCCGGCGACCCGGCATCGCCCAACGCACCGGCGGTACCGATGATGCACACCGTGGCCAACGGGTCGAAGCCCAGTTGCACGCACAGCGGCACGAAGATCGCGGCCAGGATCGGCACGGTGGAGAACGACGAGCCGATCCCCATCGTCACCAGAAGACCTACCAGCAGCATCAGCAAGGCACCGATGCCCTTGCTGTGGTCGATCCACTGCGCCGAGGTTTCCACCAGGCTCATCACCTCACCGGTGGCCTTCATGACCTCGGCAAAGCCGGACGCGGTAATCATGATGAAGCCGATCATGGCCATCATCTTCATGCCTTCGGTAAACAGGTCGTCGGTATCTTTCCACTTGACGATGCCCGACAGCGAGAAGATCAGGAAACCGACCATGGCGCCGATGATCATCGAGTCCAGCAACAGCTGAACGATGAAGGCTGAAGCGATCGCCAGCCCGGCCACCAGCAAGGTCAGCGGGTTGTACTGCACGCTCACCTGCTCCACCTGCTGGATGCGCGTCAGGTCGTAGTCACGCTTCTTGCGGTAGCTGATGAACACCGCCACCAGAAGGCCGACGAGCATGCCGGCGGCCGGGATGGCCATGGCGTGGGTGACGTTGACGCCGCTCACATCGACACCTGCGCGGGCAACGTTGGCCAGCAGGATCTCGTTGAGGAAGATATTGCCGAAGCCCGCCGGCAGGAACATGTACGGGGTGATCAGGCCAAAGGTGATCACACAGGCGATCAGCCGGCGGTCGATGCGCAGGCGCGTGAGCACGTACAACAGAGGCGGCACCAGCAGCGGGATGAAGGCAATGTGGATGGGCAGGATGTTCTGGGACGACACGGCCACCACCAGCATCAGGCCGATCATCAGCCATTTGAGCTTGCCGCCACTGGCGTCGCCCCGCCGATCGATCATGGCCAGGGCGCGGTCGGCCAGCGCATGGGCCAGGCCAGACTTGGCAATCGCCACGGCAAAGGCACCCAGCAGTGCATAGGACAAAGCCACCGTGGCACCACCACCGAGGCCACCGTTGAAGGCCTTGAGCGTGCCTTCGATGCCCAGGCCGCCCACCAGCCCACCGACCAGGGCGCCGATGATCAGGGCGATGACCACGTGCACGCGGGACAGGCTGAGTATCAGCATGATGCCGACCGCGGCGATCACTGCATTCATGGTTGGCTTACCTCATTACGACAGAAAAAAGCGCGAACTCTGAAGCAGTAGGCGGCAGATGTCAAAAGCGCCTTGATACGGCGCGTTAACTGACGGTCGAATTTAAATTGAATGTTTGAATAAAGAAAAAACGGCTTGAGCCGATACCGTGAGAGGCAGCGAGGTGCCTGGCTGGAGCGCTTTGGCACCTCCCGGCCCCACCGCAGATGAAGCCATAACCCTTACTGCCAAAAAAGGGATCCGCCCCCATGCCTTTGCGACAACTCTCCATCCAGTGGAAGATCACCCTGCTCGCCGGTCTCTGTCTGGCCGCTATCGTCACCTTGCTCGTCGGCCTGTCGCTGTACCGCATGGATCACAGTTCGGACCTGGTCAAGGCCAGCAGCATGCAGATGCTGACCGAGGCGGCGCAGTCGCGTATCGAGTCACAAGGTGAAGTGCAAGCGCTGAACATCCGCCGCCAGTTCATGGATGCCTACCAGTACGGCGCCGGCTTCGCCCGCCAGGTGCTGTTCCTGCGTGAGCAGGCCGAAAAGCGCTTTCTCGATGCCTTCGACCTGCGTGAGGACATGACCCGCCAGGTGCGCGCCGCACTGCAAGCCAACCCCGACCTGCTCGGCCTGTCACTGGTGTTCGAGCCCAATGCCCTGGACGACAAGGACAGCCTGTTTGCCGGCAAGGCAGAATTGGGCAGCAACGAAACCGGGCGCTTTGCCCTGTACTGGTCGCAGCCACGCGCAGGCCAGCTGACCTCGATGGCCCTGCCCGAACATGACATGGCCAACACCGAGATCGGCCCCAGCGGCCAGCCGGCCAACACCTGGTGGGTGTGCCCTCGCACATCCGGCAAGGTGTGTGTGGTGGAGCCCTACTTCTACGACATCGACGGCCAGCAGGTACTGATGACCAGCATCGTGTTCCCGCTGGCGGTCAACGGCAAGATCATTGCCACCCTGTCCATCGACATCAACCTCAACAGCCTGCAGGCGCTGAGCCAGGAGGCCAGCCGCAGCCTCTACGAAGGCCGCACCACGGTCGGCATTCTCACCCCGGTCGGCCTGCTGGCAGGCTACAGCGCCGATGCCAGCAAGCTGGCCCAGCGCTTCGACCAGGTAGACCCGGCCAAAGGCGCCGAGCTGGTGCGCAAGCTGGCCGATGGCAAACTGACCATCCTCCACGACCGCCAGCGCTTGAAGGTGCTGGCGGCATTCCGGCCAATCCCGGACGCCCAGCCCTGGGGCGTGTTGCTGGATGTGCCGGAAAACGCCCTGACCGGGCCGGCCGAAACCCTGAAGCAGGAACTTGACGCGCTCAACACCAGTGGCACCCTGCTGGAACTGAGCCTGGGCCTGGCGGCAGCCATTGCCGGCCTGCTGCTGGTCTGGCTGATGGCTCGCGGCGTTACCCGGCCGATCCTTGGCGTGGCCGCCATGCTCAAGGACATTGCCAGCGGCGAAGGCGACCTGACCCGTCGCCTGACCTACCAGAAGCAGGACGAACTGGGCGAACTGGCCGGCTGGTTCAACCGCTTCCTCGACAAGCTTCAGCCAACCATCGCCGAGGTCAAAAGCTCGGTGCAGGCCGCCCGAGGCACGGCCGACCAATCCTCGGCGATTGCCACTGAAACCAGCGCCGGCATGGAACAGCAGTACCGCCAGGTCGACCAGGTGGCCACCGCCTCGCATGAAATGAGCGCCACCGCCCAGGACGTTGCCCGCAGCGCCGCCCAGGCTGCACAGGCTGCACGCGATGCCGACCAGGCCACCCGCGAGGGCTTGGCGGTAATCGACCGCACCACCAGCAGCATCGGTGCCTTGGCCGCCAACATGAGCGACACCATGGCCGAAATAGAAGGCCTGGCGCAGAACAGCGAGAAGATCGGCTCGGTACTGGAAGTGATCCGCTCGATCGCCGAGCAGACCAACCTGCTGGCGCTCAACGCTGCCATCGAAGCTGCCCGCGCCGGTGAGGCCGGCCGTGGCTTTGCCGTGGTCGCCGATGAGGTGCGCAACCTGGCCCAGCGCACTCAGGAGTCGGTGGAAGAAACCCGTCAGGTCATCGAAGCACTGCAGAACGGCACCCGCGAAGTGGTCGGCGCCATGGACCACAGCCACCGCCAGGCCCAAGGTGGCGTGGAGCAGGTAGGCCAAGCCGTCACGGCATTGCAGCGCATAGGCCAGGCAGTGACGGTGATCACCGACATGAACCTGCAGATTGCCTCTGCCGCCGAGGAGCAAAGCGCGGTAGCCGAGGAAATCAACAGCAACGTGGCGACCATTCGTGACGTCACTGAATCCCTGTCAGGCCAGGCCAACGAGTCGGCGCGGGTCAGCCAGTCGCTGAACAGCCTGGCCAACCAGCAGCAAGCGCTGATGGACCAGTTCCGCGTCTGAAGCAAACGGGGCCACGCCAGTGGCCCTGAAACCGACAAAACCTCGTCGTCTACACTTGCCCCCACCGCCAAGGGGTGCGAACGACGAGGTTTACATGAAGCGAATTCCAGCGCTGCTGGCCGGGCTGCTGTTGACGGTGGGCCTGGCCAGCACGGACAGCGCCGCATCGGCAGAACAGCCTGCACCTATCCATTTTGGTGCCATCGGCTGGGAAAGCGGCGCCCTCACCACCGAGATCCTGCGCCTGATCGTGGAGCGCGGCTACGGCTACCGCACAGACACCCTGCCTGGCAGCACGGTCAGCATGGAGGTGGCCCTGGCGCGCAATGACCTGCAAGTGATCGCCGAGGAATGGGCCGGGCGCAGCCCTGCCTGGGTCAAGGCCGAACAGGCCGGCCAGGTGTTCGCACTGGGCGATACGGTCAAGCATGCAGAGGAAGGTTGGTGGGTACCGGCCTATGTGATCGAGGGTGATGCCGCTCGTAATCTGAAACCCGTGGCGCCTGAGCTGCACAGTGTCGAGGACCTCAAGCGTTACCCACAGGTATTTTCCGACCCCGAATCACCCGGTAAAGGGCGTTTTCTCAACAGCCCGAGCGGCTGGACGTCCGAAACCGTCAACAGCCAGAAGCTCAAGGCCTATGGCCTGGATGGCCTCTACAGCAACTTCCGCAGTGGCTCCGGCGCCGCGATGGACGCCGAGATCGGTTCGGCAATCCGCCGTGGCAAACCCGTGCTGTTCTACTACTGGAACCCGACCCCGCTGATGGGGCGCTACAAGCTCATCCGGCTGGAAGAACCACCGTTCGATGCCCAGGCCTGGGCCACCCTCACCGACCCCGCCAACCCCAACCCGAAGGGCAGCCGCTCGCTGCCGGCAAAGTTGTCGATCGGCGTATCCAAAGCCTTTCGCGAAAACTACCCAGACCTGGTCAGCGTGTTCGAACAGGTAGACCTGCCCATCGATCGCCTGAACAAGGCCCTGGCCGTCATGAGCGAAAAACGCACGCCCGCGCGCGAAGCCGCCCTCACCTTCCTGCGCGATAACCGCGAGGTGTGGAAAGCCTGGCTGCCGGCGGACATCGCCGCCAAGGTCGAGGCCAGCCTGTGAGCGGCGGTTTCCCGCAGACCCTGCAGTTTTCCTTTGCCGACAGCATCAACCGCCTGGTCGACGGGTTGGTATTGAACTACGGCGACCACCTGCGCAGTTTTTCTGACCAGTTGCTGCAACTGCTGGTCGGCCTGGAGAACCTGTTGCGTCTGTTGCCTTGGTGGCTGTTGTTGTTGCTGGTGGGTCTGCTGGCCTGGCACGCCAGCCGCAGCCTGCTGCGCAGCGCCGTGCTGGTCGCGCTGCTGGCCCTGATCGGTATGCTCGGGCTCTGGGACAAGCTGCTGCAGACCCTGGCCCTGGTGCTGGTCAGTACCGGTTTGTGCGTACTGGTGGGTGTACCGCTGGGCATCCTGCTGGCCGCCCGGCCACTGGCCAGGCGGCTCCTGTTGCCGGTCCTCGATGTGATGCAGACGCTACCTGCGTTCGTTTACCTGATCCCGGTGCTGATGCTGTTTGGCCTGGGCAAGGTGCCTGCCGTGTTCGCCACGCTGATCTACGCCCTGCCGCCGCTGGTGCGGTTGACCGAACTGGGCTTGAGCCAGATCGACCCCTCGTTGTTGCAGGCCGCACACGGCCTTGGCGCCAGCCGCTGGCAGCGGTTGCGGCGCATCGCCCTGCCCCTGGCGCTACCAAGCATCATGGCCGGGCTCAACCAGTCGGTCATGATGGCCCTGTCGATGGTGGTGGTGGCGTCGATGATCGGCGCCCGTGGGTTGGGTGAGGATGTGTTGGCGGGGATCCAGACCTTGAATGTTGGCCAAGGGATGGAGGCCGGGCTGGCAATTGTCGCCCTGGCCATGGTGATCGACCGGATCAGCCAGGCCTATGGGCGCAGCAGTCGCTGAACCGTATCGCCAAGGCCTGGGAGCAGCCTTGTGCTGCGAGAGGGCCGGGCCTGACAATACGCCTCTGTCAGCTGAGAACCGGACCTCAACCGCATGTCCCTGAAAGCCCTGCGCACCTTGGTGACCATCGCCCGCCACGGCACCTTTGCCCGCGCCGCCGACCTGCTCAGCCTCACCCCCTCGGCGGTCAGCCTGCACATCAAAACCCTCGAAGACGAACTGAAGGTGGCCTTGTTCGACCGTAGCCGCAGGCAGGTGGTGCTGACCGAAGCCGGCCAGTTGGCGGTGGCCCGCGCCGAGAGCCTTCTGGCTGCCTATGACGAACTGGCCGATGCCCTGGCCAGCGGCCCAAGCCTGCGCGGCCGCTTGCGCCTGGGGGCGATCCACACGGTGCTGGCGCGGCGTTTGCCTAAAGCGCTGGTGTGGATCAAGGCCCACCACCCGCAGCTACACATCAGCGTGGCCTCAGGCATGTCGGCGGAGCTGGCGCGGCGCGTGGAAGACGGTGAGCTCGATGCCGCAATCACTACCGAACCGGTCAGCCCTTACCCGCAAAACCTGGACTTCACACCGCTGTTCGAGGACCGTTTCTGGGCCATTGCCAGCCCTGAGCTGGCCGGGTATAGCGTGCCGCAGTTGCTGGCCAGCCAGCCATTCCTGCGCTTCGACAAGCGTGCCTGGGCCGGCCGGCAGATCGAGCAGGAGCTACGCCGCCAGCATGTACAAGTGAGCGAACTGATGGAGCTGGACAGCCAGGAAGCCCTGGCGCGCATGGCGGTGATGGGCCTGGGCGTGGCGGTCATCCCCATGGCGGACGACGACCTGCAACGCTTGCCACCCGCCACCTGCCTGCCGTTTGGCGAGCCGCAGCTGACCCGGCGGGTGGTGTTGCTGGAGCATGAAAAAAGCCAGCGGCGGCATTTGAGTGCGGTGTTGAAGACCGCCCTGGAAGCCTGAAGTCAGGCTGCTCCCGGGCGAGACGAGCACCCACCAACATGCACTTTTCCTCAACGGTCACTGAAGAAAACAACGTTTTTCCAGATTGATCCGCACCCGTAGTCTATGCCCGTACCCGACCACGGAATGCTGACCATGCTGCACTTGCTGCTGACCACCCTGCTACCCATCATCCTGCTGATTGCCCTGGGTACCTTCCTGCGACTTCGCGGTTTTCTTGCCGAGAACTTCTGGCCTGGCGCCGAGCGCCTGAGCTATTACGTCCTGCTGCCGTCGCTGTTCCTCCATGGCCTGGCCACTGCCAACCTCGATGGCATACCGGTGCTGGGCATGGCCGGCGCCCTGATGCTCTCAACCTTGGCAGGTGCCGTGTTGCTGGTGCTGTATCAGGGCACGGCGAACCATGATGGAGCCGACTTCACTTCAGTGTTTCAGGGCGGTATCCGCTTCAACAACTACATCGGCGCCACCCTGGCTGCGGGCATCTATGGCAGCGCCGGGATTGCCCTGGCAGCGGTGGCCAACGCGGCCATCGTGCCCTTGGTCAACCTGCTCTGCGTGCTGGTGTTTGCCCGCTTCAGCGCCCGTCACAGTTCCCCTGCCACAGTGCTTCGGGCGATCTTCGCCAACCCGCTGATCATCGGCTGCGCTGGGGGGCTGATGCTACGGGTCTCGGGGCTGGGCTTGCCAGCCGGTATCGACGCCACGGTCAAGGCCTTGGGCCACGCCGCCTTGCCTCTGGGCCTGCTGTGTGTCGGTGCAGCACTGGGCGGCGCCAGCCTCGGCCAGCAGGTGCGCCCGCTGATGGCGGCATCGGCGTTCAAGTTCCTGGTCATGCCAATGACCACCTGGGGCCTTTGCCGGCTGCTCGGCTTGAGTGGCCAGGCAGCGGTGGTGGCGGTGCTGTTCCAGGCGCTGCCAACCGCTTCATCGTCTTATGTCATGGCCCGGCAAATGGGCGGCAATGCGCCACTGATGGCCACCATCATCGCTCTGCAGACCGTGGCTGCCGCCGCCACCTTGCCTTTGGTGTTAATGCTTACGCTTGGCTAGACTGAAACTCTGCCCACCGTCTGGTAGTTCGCCCATGCACCTTTACTGCATGCTGATCGGCTTGACCTCGGCCCTGCTCGCAGGCCCCCTGTATGCCGCTGACCCGGCCAAAGCGGCCGTTGCCGAGGACAAGGCCGAAGTGCTTGAAGAAAAGGTCGTTGTAGATGCGCCTCCCCCCAAAAAAGCAGAGAAACTGACCCCCGGCGAAGCACAGGCAGTGGACCCGGCTGGCAAGGCGCCGCTGGATGACAGCATCACCTGCCTGGCTCGTACCCTCTACTGGGAAGCCAAAGGCGCCGACGCCAAAGACATGACCGCAGTGGCCAGCGTGGTGCTCAACCGCCTGGGCCACGATGGCTTTCCCGATACCATCTGCGGGGTTGTCAAACAGGGTGTGGAGACCAAGGCCTGCCAGTTCTCATGGTGGTGTGACGGGCGCCCGGACCAGGTCGAGGAGCCGCAACGCTACGATGTTGCCAAAGAGATCGCACGCAAGGCACTGAACCAGCAGTTGAAAGACCCCACCGGCGGTGCGTTGTACTTTCACGATCGCACTGTGCGCCCCGACTGGGCGAAGGCATATCGAAAGACCGCGCAGACGACCCACTTCCTGTTCTACAAGCCAGACCAGGCGTTGGCCCATTGACGCGTAAACGGCTGACAACGCTGGCCTGATACGAATGATTGGCAACTGACCGCACTTTTCCATCGACCAGGGGTCTACCCCCTCTTTTGCCGCCAGTAACGATTGCCGGCGTTTTCATTGCCTTGCACGACCTCGGGCCAAAAGCCGCGGGCTTGTGTAGGATGAGCAGCGCATACCACGACGCTGCCAGTCAAAGGGAGATCCACATGCGCGTCCTGACATCCGTCGTCTTGTCGCTGAGCCTGGTCGTTTCGACCGGGGCGCTGGCAGCCACCGGCGAAGAGGCGCAGCTGATCGATTCGATCAATGTCTACCGCAGCAAGGCCCAGCCCTGCGGTGGCGGGGCGTCGCTGGAACTGCCACCGCTCAATAGCGACACACGCCTTGCGCTGTCGCCAGAGGGCACCCGCGACCTGCAACAGGCCATGACCCGCGCCGCTTACCCGATGGTCAGCGTCCAGGCCATCAGCCTGTCGGGGCCACGCGATGCACGCGCCGCCATGCATGCCATCGAGGAAAGCTTCTGCCAGGTGGTGCTCGACCCGCAATTCGTCGATATCGGCGTCAGCCAGGAGGGCCGCGACTGGCGCATCGTACTGGCACGGCCGCTGCTCAGCGGCCGCCTGGGCGACTGGCAGGCCGAGGGGCAGAAGGTGCTGCAGGAGGTCAACGCCGCGCGCAAGGTGCCACGGCAATGCGGCGGCCAGCCGTTTGCCGCCGCCCCGGCACTCAGCTGGAGTACAGTGCTGGCCGGGGTCGCCGCCAACCACACACGGGCCATGGCCAACCAGAACTTCTTCGACCACATCGACAAAGATGGCCGCACACCCGGTGACCGGGCGGAACTGGCCGGGTACCTGTACCAGCAGATCGGCGAAAATATCACTGCCGGGCGTGACACCGCGCAAAAGGTCGTCAACGGCTGGCTGGACAGCCCGGGGCACTGCGCCACGCTGATGAATCCGGCCTTCCGTGAACTGGGCGCTGCGTATGCGGTAGACCCCAAGAGTGATGCCGGGATCTACTGGACAGGCGTGTTCGGGACGCCGCAGTAGGTCACGTGAAGGGGCAATTGCCTGCACGCAACTGCAAAGCTGTACAACCAAACCGACGCCGCACGCACTTGCCAAGGTAGCTGGCATCCCCCAGGCCCACCTCATCGGCAATCTGCGCCAGGCTGTGGCTGGAGTTGAGTAAACGCCAGCGCGCCTGCTGCAAGCGCATCTCCAGCCACCAGGCCTTGGCGCTCATGCCGTGGCTGGCCTGGAACTGCCGGTCCAGTTGACGCCGGCTAATGCCCAGTTCCGCCGCCAGTTGCTCCACGGCCAACGGCGTGCCCAGGTGATGACGCATCAGTGCTTGCGCCCGCTGCACCTGGCGTCCCTGACCGGCTCCCAGCTCCAGCGAGCGCAAGGCATGACGGCTGTCGCGGGTCTCGTCCACCAGCATGTCAGCCAGCCCTTTGAGCGCACGTGTTCGCCCGCAAGCACGTGACAGTAGGGCAACGGCCAGGTCGATGGCGGCAGTGCCACCGGCGCACGTGATGCGGTTGCCATCGATGCAGTACAACTGCTCGCGCAGCAGCTGCAACTGCGGAAAAGCAGCCCGAAACTCGGCTTCGTGACGCCAGTGCACCACCACCTTGTGCCCCTGCAGCAGGCCGCAGGCCGCCAGCAGGAAGGCGCCATTGTCGACCCCCACCAGCTTGACACCTGCCTTGGCGGCCTGCCTGAGCAAAGCCCGATAACGTGGCGCCAGCTCCACGGTGGCCAAGGCACTGCGGCCGCCAAACACCACCAGGTAGTCGAAACGGCTCAGCTCGAGCTGATCCGCAATGGCCTCGACCTGCAGCACCGCGCCACTGCTTGACGGTACCGGCTCGAGGCTGAGCCCCGCCACCGTCCAACTGCAATAGCGTTGCTGGCTGTAGTCCTCGTCGTCGGCGCTGAAGCGCAATTTGTCGAGAAAGGCGCCAAACGGCAGCAAGGCAAAATCCGGTAACGGCATGATCAGCAAGCGAATGTCGGGCGGCATGAAACCACGTCCAGAAAAGACCCTTGTATGACCAGATAATACTCTTCCAGCTTGAGCGTTGCGCCATAGACTGGCGCTCTCTCTCGAACAAGGCAATGTTCAACATGGCACTGGACACCTGGCTTATCTACCTGCTGGCCAGCATCGGCCTGTCGCTGACCCCTGGGCCCAACAGCCTGTTGGCGTTGACCCATGGCGCGCTCTATGGCGCACGGCGAACGCTGTTTACCATCGTGGGTGGGGTATTTGGTTTCAGCGCCCTCATCGCCTTGGCCATGTTCGGCCTCAGCGCACTGCTCCAGACCTCGGCGTCGGTGCTGGGCGTCCTGAAGTGGGCGGGTGGGGCTTATTTGATCTGGCTGGGCATTCAACTGTGGCGCAGCCCCGGCCTGCAGCTGGAACTGACCGAGCAAAGCGCGCGGCGCGGCAATGCCGGGCTGTTTCGCCAGGGCCTGCTTTCGGCCATGGCCAACCCCAAGGTGCTGCTGTTCTATGGCGCCTTCCTGCCGCAGTTCATCGACCCACAGCGAGGGCTGGTGCTGCAATTTGCGGTGATGGCCGCGACCTTTGCCAGCGTCGAGTGCCTGGTCGAATACCTGCTGGCGCGCCTGGCGTTTCGCATTCGGCCATGGCTGGCCAAGGGTGGCAAAGGTTTCAATCGTTGCTGCGGGAGCCTGTTTGCCTTGATTGGCCTGGCGCTGCCGCTTGGCCGATAGCGGGCCCGCGAACACGGGCGAAGCCCGTGCCCTCCATCGCGTACCGGTTCAACCCCGGCGTGCTTTGAGTAGAAACACAACCAGCGCCACACCCGGCAACCCCGCCCCCACCAGTGCCACGCCATGCCAGCCAAACAGGCTGAACAGCGCACTTGCCACCGCCGACCCCAGCGCCCCGCCGAGGAAGATGCTGGTCATGTACACCGCATTCAGCCGCCCGCGGCTGGCAGGGTCCAGTGCGTACACTTCGCGCTGGCCGATGACCATGTTCATCTGCACCGCAAAGTCCAGCAACACGCCGGTAAGGCCCAGGCCAATCACGCTGTAACCCGGTACTGTCAGCCCCAGCAACAAGGCCGCCGGCGCCAGCAACAGCGCCAGCAGCGAGCCGGCCCGGGCATGCCCGGCATCGGCCAGGCGGCCGGCCAAGGGTGCAGCAACGGCGCCCACCGCGCCGACAAGGGCGAACACAGCGATCTGGCTTTGTGACAGCCCATGCTCACCGGCGAGCGCCATCGGCACCGCCGTCCAGTAAAGGCTGAACGCTGCGAACATCAATGCCTGGTACAACGAACGCTGGCGCAACAGCGGATAACGACGCAGCAGTGTGAGCAGCGACAGCATCAACCCGGCATAGCTGGCTTTGTGCTCGGGACGCCGCTGCGGCAAGGTCAACACCAGCAACAGGACGATCGCCAGCATTATCCCGGCGGCGCCAATGAACACTGCACGCCAGCCGAAGTGGTCGGCCACCAGGCTCGACAGCGGTCGTGCCAGCAGGATGCCCAGCAACAAGCCGCCCATGATGTTACCGACCACACGCCCACGCTGCTGCTCCGGCGCCAGATGCGCCGCCAGCGGGATGAGCATCTGCACCGACACCGAACTGAAGCCGATCAGCAGTGCATAACCCAGGAACAGCTGGCCCTGGCCACTGCTGCTGGTGCCCGCCAGCAGCAGGCTGACGCACGCCAGGACCGCGGTGGCCACCATCAGGCGGCGGTTTTCCAGCAGGTCGGCCAGCGGTACCAGCAACAACAGGCCCAAGGCATAGCCCATCTGAGTGAGAGAAACGATCAGGCTGGCATGCTCGGTGGACAGCCCCAGGTCCGGGGCGATCAGCCCGACGATGGGCTGGGCGTAGTAGATGTTGGCGACGATCGCGCCGCAGCAGAACGCCAGCAGCACTACCAGAGCCCGGCTCAGGCTGGCGGCTGCCGGTTGCGCTGTCGCAAGGGAGGGGTTCATGCGAAGTTCCTCGACAAGGGATGGGGAGATGCTGGCCACCTTACCCATGCACGCCATCGCCGAGAATCCGGCGGTGGCGCAATGTGGCTTTGCGCACAGCGCAACACTAGTTGCCGCGTATGAGCAAATTTTCGCAAAAGTCGATGAATGCGTTTACCCGCCGTGAGCCCCGGTGGTTGGGCATATACAAGGCGTTGATGCTGCTATTGGCTGTGCCAGGGCTGGCCTGCCAGTCGGGGAAAACCCGCTGCAGGCGCCCCGCCAGCACATCGTCGCGTACCAGCCAGTCGGCCAGCAGTGCGATACCACTGCCTGCCAGTGCCGTTTCACGCAACAGGTCGGCGTTGGCGCTGCGCAGTGGCCCGTTTACGTCCAGCTCCAGGCTCTCCTGGCCACAGGTCAGGCGCCAGGGGCGCGCTTTCTGCCCATAGCGAAAGCGCAGGCAGGCATGGTCAAGCAACTCCCGGGGATGCTGCAGTGGCTCACGCCCGACCAGGTAGGCCGGGCTGGCCACTAGCCAACGCTGAAAACCGCCGAGCCGGCGGCACACCAGCTCGTCATTGGGCGAGGGGTCGCCCAGGCGAATCGACAGGTCATAGCGCCCGTCAAGCAAGTCGTCCAGGCGGTCGCTGAGGTCGATGTCCAGTTCCAGTGCCGGGTGCTGCGCCAGGAATGCCCCCAGGTGCGGGGCGATGACCCGCCGACCAAACTCCACTGGCAGGCTCAGGCGCAGTACACCCACAGGCTCCTCGCCGCGATCGGCGATGCTGGCATCAGCCTCGTCCAGTGCTTCAAAAATGCCCCGTGCCCGCTGGTAGTAACGGGCGCCGGCCTCGGTCAGGCTGACCTGGCGCGTCGAGCGGTTGAGCAAGGTGGCGCCCAGCGACGCTTCCAGGGCATCGACCAGACGTGTCACCGACGATGTCGCCAGCCCTAGCCTGCGCGCGGCAGCAGAAAAGCCTTGGGCATCGACAGTGGCCACGAACATTTTCATCGCCAGCAGCTTGTCCATGTTCAGCCCGTCTTCCAAAAACCGGAAAGTTCTTACAAACAGCCGGGCGGGTCAAGCAGCGCGCCCCACGGCAATTGCGTCCATAGTGAAATCAACCCAATTCCAAGGAGGCTTGCCATGACCCTGAACAACCTGCTGACCGCCCTGCCGCCCTGCGATCCCGCCAGCGCCGAACGTGTCGACGAATTGCTCAGCCGCCCAGGCGTGCGCGTGGAGCGTATCGTCTCCAGCGGGCAAGCCAGCCCACCCGGTTTCTGGTACGACCAGGCTGAAGGTGAGTGGATCATGTTGCTCAGGGGGGCTGCCGCCCTGCGTTTCGAGCACGAGCACCACACCCGCCTGTTGGCGCCGGGCGATTGTCTGGACATCCCCCCGCACCACCGCCACCGCGTGGAATGGACCGCACCCGGCACGGCCACCATCTGGCTCGCGGTGTTCTATAGCAGCAGCACCCCATGGCCGGCATGAAGGGCCATGCACATGACGCTGTTGTCACGTAGCCGTGGAAGGTTGGGCTTACGACCAAAGCATGAATACAAATCGAACATGCGCATTAACGCCCCGTTCAGTGCGTTTTTCAGCACCTTATCTATACTTTTAGCCACATCTTCGTAAGTTCAGCCCTGCGACAATCAGCCTCGCTCAATTATGTACCAACTTGTTAATTAGCAAGCTAAGGGCTTAAACTGCGCGCATTCCACCTGCTGAGATCCCTGGCATGAAAGAAATACCGCGCGCCTCTGGCGCCACACACTTCATCCTGGTCGGCTTGGGCGTGATCATCGCCCTGCTCGGCCTCCTCCTGGCTGCTGGCGGCGTCAAGCTCGCCGGTCTGGGCGGTTCCTGGTACTTCCTGATCGGCGGCCTGGCCATGGCCATCGCCGGTGTCCTCATTGCTCGGCGCAAGAAGGCTGGCGCCTGGCTGTATGCCGTGTTCCTGGTCGGCACTGCCATCTGGGCGGTGATCGATGCAGGCCTGGTGTTCTGGCCGCTGTTCTCGCGCCTGTTCATGTTCGGCGCAATCGGCATGGTCGTGGCGCTGGTCTACCCGCTGCTGGCGCGTGCCAACGGCGCCAGCGCCGGGCGCGGTGCCTACGGCGTCGCCGGGGTAATGGCCGTGGTACTGGTGATCGCGGTCGGCAACATGTTCGTTGCCCACCCAAGCGTCGCCCCCAACGGCAAAGGCCCGGGCATGACCCCGGTCGAAACCGGCAAGGAACAGAAAGACTGGGCCCACTACGGCAACACCGAAGGTGGCAGCCGCTTCGCCGCGCTTGACCAGATCAACCGGGATAACGTCAACAAGCTGAAAGTGGCCTGGACCTACCACACCGGCGACGTCGCCATCAGTGACGGCAACGGTGCCGAAGACCAGCTCACCCCGCTGCAGATCGGCAGCAAGGTGTTCATCTGCACCCCGCACAACAACCTGATCGCACTCGATGCCGACACCGGCAAGGAGCTGTGGAAGAACGAAATCAACGCCCAGTCCAAGGTCTGGCAGCGTTGCCGTGGCATGGCCTACTTCGACGCCACTGCCGCCATCGCCCAGCCAACCCAGCCGAACAGCTCACCGATCACCGGCGTTAGCGTACCAGCCGGTGCCAACTGCCAGCGTCGCCTGCTGACCAACACCATCGACGGCCGCCTGATTGCCGTCGACGCCGACAACGGCGAGTTCTGCCAGGGCTTCGGCAACAATGGCCAGGTAGACCTCAAGGCCGGCCTGGGTGATGTGCCGGACTCCTACTACCAGTTGTCCTCGGCACCGCTGATGGCCGGCACTACCGTAGTGGTCGGCGGCCGGGTTGCCGACAACGTCCAGACCGACATGCCAGGTGGCGTGATCCGTGGTTTTGACGTGATCACCGGTGAAATGCGCTGGGCCTTCGACCCGGGCAACCCGGAAGATCGCCAGGCACCACAAGCCGACAGCACCTATGTGCGCAGCACGCCGAACAGCTGGGCGCCGATGTCTTACGACCCGGCGATGAACACCGTGTTCCTGCCCATGGGTTCGTCGTCCACCGACATCTACGGCGTAGAGCGCAGCAAACTGGACCACACGTACGGCGCTTCGGTGCTGGCCCTGGACGCCACCACCGGCAACCAGAAGTGGGTGTTCCAGACCGTGCACAACGACCTCTGGGACTTCGACCTGCCCATGCAGCCGAGCCTGATCGACTTCACCAAGGACGACGGCCAGTCGGTACCTGCGGTGGTGATCGGCACCAAGGCCGGGCAGATCTACGTGCTCGACCGCGCCACCGGCAAGCCGCTGACCCAGGTCGACGAAGTACCGGTCAAGCCAAGCAACATCCCGAACGAGCCGTACTCCCCTACCCAGCCCAAGTCGGTGGGCATGCCGCAGATTGGCGCGCAGACCCTGACCGAATCGGACATGTGGGGTGCCACCCCATATGACCAGCTGCTGTGCCGCATCGACTTCAAGAAGATGCGCTACGACGGCCTGTACACCGCGCCGGGCACCGACCTGTCGCTGAGCTTCCCGGGTTCGCTGGGTGGCATGAACTGGGGCAGCATTTCTACCGACCCGGTACATGGCTTCATCTTCGTCAACGACATGCGCCTGGGCCTGTGGATCCAGATGATCCCGTCGCAGAACAAAGGTGGCGCAGCGTCCGGTGGCGAAGCACTGAACACTGGCATGGGCGCGGTACCGCTCAAGGGCACCCCGTATGCCGTGAACAAGAACCGCTTCCTGTCGGTCGCCGGCATTCCATGCCAGGCACCGCCGTTCGGCACCCTGACCGCCATCGACATGAAGACCCGCCAGGTAGCCTGGCAGGTACCGGTCGGCACCGTTGAAGACACCGGCCCGCTCGGCATCCGCATGCACCTGCCGATCAAGATCGGCCTGCCAACCCTTGGCGGCACCCTGTCGACCCAAGGCGGCCTGGTGTTCATCGCCGGCACCCAGGACTTCTACCTGCGCGCTTACGACAGCAGCAACGGCAAGGAAATCTGGAAGGCTCGCCTGCCAGTAGGCAGCCAGGGCGGCCCGATGACCTACGTCTCGCCGAAAACCGGCAAGCAGTACGTGGTGATCACTGCTGGCGGTGCACGCCAGTCGACTGACCGTGGCGACTACGTGATTTCTTACGCTCTGCCGTAAGACCGCGTCGCCTGCTTCGCGGGCAAGCCCGCTCCTACAAGGCCCCTGTAGGAGCGGGCTTGCCCGCGAATGCCCCTCAAAGACAATCCGAGATTCTGTAATGCCATCCGCAATTCGCATCACCCCCACCCTGCTGCTGGCCCTGGCCAGCACCACTGCCCTTGCCAACGACGACCTGCTGACCCGCAGCACCCTGACCGGTGACTGGGGCGGCCTGCGCCATCAACTCGAAGAAGACGGCGTCAAGATCACCGGCGACTACAGCGGTGAAACCGCCTACAACGCCCACGGTGGCCTGCACCGCTCGGCGCGCTATTCGCAGAACGTCAAGCTGGGCGTGCAGTTCGACCTGTCGAAACTGTACGGCCTGGACAACGGCGGCAAGGTCCAGCTGACCATCAACGACCGCCGCGGTAACAGCGCCTCGGAAGACCTGGTAGGCAACCGCCTGCCGATCCAGGAAAACTACGGCGGCCTGTACACTCGCCTGACCGAGCTGAGCTACGAGCGCACGCTGTTCACCCCGGCGCTCAACGTCAAGCTCGGCTACATGGCCATGGGCAACGACCTCGGCGGCCTGGACAGCGGCATCCTGTGCAATTTCATGAACGCCGGCTTCTGCGGCCACCCGCTGAACATGTCCGGCGGCAGTGGCTGGGCCAACTACCCCAACGCTCACCTCGGTGTGCGGATGAAGTACGACCTGTCGCCCGCCTGGCAACTGCGCGTGGCGGCGTTCAACGTCGACCCCGAAAGCAATGGCAACTCAAGCCGCGCCTGGCACCTGGGGCCCAAACACACCACCGGCACCGTGGTACCGGTAGAGCTTATCTACAAGCTGCAAGGTGAACTGCCAGGCGAGTACAAGCTGGGCTACTACTACGACAGCTCCGATGTGAAACGCATTGGCAGCGACGATGAAGTGTCCGGCCGAGGTGGCCATTACCTGCTGATCGACCAGGCGGTGTGGAACGACCAGGCCTCCCCAGGCCGAAGCCTGCACGCCTTCGGCCAGTACTCGGCGTCAAGCAAGGCCGCTTCGCCGTTCACCAAGTGGTATGGCGCCGGCGTGGTGCTGTACAAACCGTTCGAAGGCCGCCCGAAGGATACCGTGGCACTGGGTTACGGCCGGGCCGTGCCCAACCCGCGTAGCCGCGATGTGCTGGAAGATGCCGCTTTCGACGCGGGCCAGCAGTTCCCGGATATCGACAGCGCCGAGCAGTTGATCGAACTGAGCTACGGCTACCAGGCCACGCCATGGCTGAACCTGCGCCCGGATGTGCAATACATCATCGAGCCAGGGGCGTTTTCGGGCAAAGACATCGACAACGCACTGGTGGTTGGCCTGCAGGTCAAGGCGACCTTCTGAGTCACCGGGGCCGCGCTGCGGCCCATCCACCGTCGCAACCATCAAGCCTGCTTGAGGTAGTCCACCAGCCTCAGCAACATGGCATCACAACCCCGCAACTGCTCGACACTGACAAACTCATCCGGCTTGTGGCCCTGGTCCATGCTGCCAGGCCCGCACACCACGGTGGGGATGCCCGCCTGGTCGAACAAGCCACCTTCGGTACCAAACGCTACGGTACCGAACGCATCCGAACCACTGAGCAACGCCACCAACCGCGCAGCCTCGCTGTCCTCCGGTGTCGCCAGCCCCGGATAGGCGCTCAGCGGCTCCAGGCGAATGGCGCTGGCAGTATTGACCTTGCGCATACGCGGCAGCAACTCGGCTTCAGCATACGTTTGTAACTGGTCGGCCACCGCCTGCGCCTCGAACCCAGGGAGCGCGCGTATTTCGAAATCGAACTCGCACTCGGCCGGCACGATGTTCAGCGCCCTGCCCCCTTTGATCACCCCGGTCTGCACCGTGGAGAACGGCGGATCGAAGCGCTCATCGTGATGAGCCGGTAGTGCCAGGGCATCGCCGATGTCACCCAACTTGCCAATCAGTTTCGCCGCATATTCGATGGCGTTCACCCCATACGGCGCGTACGCCGAATGGCACGCTGCGCCCTGTACCTGGCAACGCATAGCCAGCTTGCCCTTGTGCCCCAGCACCGGCTTGAGTTCGGTGGGTTCACCGATCAGGCACAGCCGTGGTTTACACGGGCGCTGTTCGAGGGCAGCCAGCATCGAGCGCACGCCCAGGCAACCAACTTCTTCGTCATAGGAAAATGCCAGGTGTATCGGCATGCGCAACGGCTGGGCGAGAAAAGCGGGCACAGCAGCCAACACCGAGGCGATAAAGCCTTTCATGTCGGCCGTGCCGCGGCCATACAGGCGGCCGTCACGCTCACTCAGGGCAAACGGCTCGACCGTCCAGGCCTGGCCATCCACCGGCACCACATCGGTATGGCCAGACAGCACCACACCGCCAACATCTCTGGGGCCGATGGTGGCGAACAGGTTGGCCTTGGTGCCCTCCGGGTTATGGAACAGCTCGCATTCCACTCCCAACTCGGCCAGGTAATCACGGATAAAACCGATCAGCGCCAGGTTGGAGTCGCGGCTCACCGTGGCAAAGCCGATCAGCCGGGCCAGCAGCGTGCGGCTGGCAAATTCACTCATCGCCCGGCACCCCATAGCTTGGCGCGGCAGTCGGGTTGAGGGCGCGGGTAACGTAATCCTGCATCTGCGGGCGATAGGCTTGCCACAGGCCATCGAGCGCGCCGATCGGGTCGCTATCGGCCCAGTCGACGCGCAGGTCCACCAGCGGCCAGGTCAGCTCGCCCGCAATCTTCAGCGCCGCCGAGTGCACAGGCCCGGCTTCACCACCCGCGGCCATCGCCGCGTGCATGGCTGCCAACAGGCGGTCGGCCAGGTGGCCGCCGGCCTGCTCGAAGGCCAGTACCATGGCTTCGATCACCTGGGTCGAGGACAGCAGGTTTCCAGCCGCCGCGCATTGTTCGCCGGCCACTGCATGGTGTGTGCCCAGTGCTTCCCGCCCGGTGAACAATGCCACCTGGCCGTGACTGTCGATCACCGTGACCTGGCGGTATTCACTCCAGCCATTGGCACTGAGCACCCTGTCCAGCGCAGCAGCAGGCGGTAACTGGCCATGCTCCAGGGCATCGAGAATCTGCGGCCCCAGCGCCGGCAGGGTGATGTTCTGGGTAGAGACCGCGCCCACACCGGCACGCACCCAGGGGCAACGGGCACCCACGGCGATGCTCGACGAGCTGATGGCAATACCGACCTGGCCGGTTTCCTGGCAACGACCGATGATGGAGAACGTCATGTCATGGTTCCTGTTGTGCTGTGCAATACACGGCATTCTGAGTGGAACCTTCGGGTGGGCGAAACGACCTTTTTCCGAGGGGGTAGGCAGGAAAAAACTATGCTCAGGCGCTGGACCTCTGCACCACCCCGGAAAAACACGGCACCCACCCGACCAACCCACCCCACAGGCCAGAGAAATCAAGGCCTTCGCCGTTTTATCGGCAAGTACCAGCTAAATACTATTTTCGCCATTTCCACGGCATCCCTAGTCTGGCTCCAGGCAACGGCGGTCCTCCAAACCGACCTGACAATAACCGCCTGAACAAGGGCTCGGACATGACACTGAACAACCTCGAAATCGACACCCTCGTCGTCGGCGCCGGCCAGGCCGGCGTGGCCATGAGCGAACACCTGAGCAAGCTTGGCGTGCCGCACCTGGTACTGGAGCGCAACCGCATCGCACAGGCCTGGCGTACCGGCCGTTGGGACTCGCTGGTCGCCAACGGCCCGGTCTGGCACGACCGCTTCCCAGGGCTGGAATTCAACCTTGACGCCGATGCGTTCGCCGGCAAGGACCAAGTGGCCGACTACTTCGAGCAGTACGTACGCAAGTACAACCTGCCCGTGCGCACCGGCATTGAAGTGAAGCGCGTGGTGCGTAACAGCGACCGCCCCGGCTTCACCATCGAAACCAATGAAGGCGTGATTCGCGCCAACCGCGTAGTCGCCGCCACCGGCCCGTTCCAGAAGCCAGTGATCCCGGCCATCGCGCCGAAAGACAGCAACCTGCACCAGATTCATTCCGCGGCTTATTTCAACCCAGAGCAGTTGCCTGAAGGCGCGGTACTGGTAGTCGGTGCCGGTTCCTCCGGCGTGCAGATCGCCGAAGAACTGATGCGCGCCGGGCGCCAGGTGTACCTGTCGGTTGGCGCCCACGACCGCCCGCCGCGTGCCTACCGCAACCGCGACTTCTGCTGGTGGCTGGGCGTGCTGGGCGAGTGGGACGCGGAAATTGCCAAGCCCGGTCGCGAGCATGTGACCATCGCGGTCAGCGGCGCCCGTGGTGGCCACACCGTGGACTTCCGCGCCCTCGCCCACCAAGGCATGACCCTGGTCGGCCTGACCCAGTCGTTCGAAAACGGCGTAGCGCGCTTCCAGGACAACCTGGTCGAGAACATCAACCGCGGCGACGAAAACTACCTGGCCCTGCTGGATGCGGCCGATGCCTACATCGAACGCAACGGCCTGGACCTGCCGGAAGAGCCCGAAGCCCGCCAGCGCCTGGCCGACCCGGAGTGCATGTGCAACCCGCTGCAGCAACTGGACCTGGCCAAAGCCGGCGTCAGCAGCATCATCTGGGCCACCGGTTACGGCGTGGACTTCAGCTGGCTGCAGGTAGACACCTTCGATGCCAACGGCAAGCCCCAGCACCAGCGCGGTGTAGCCCGCGAACCGGGCGTGTACTTCCTCGGCCTGCCGTGGTTGTCGCGCCGTGGTTCATCGTTCATCTGGGGGGTGTGGCACGACGCCAAGCACGTCGCCGGCCACATCGCCACGCAGCGTACCTACACCGCCTACCGCGACCGCGAGCAACGCGCAGCGGATGAGCAGCAAACCGCCAAGATCAGCAATGTCAGCACCCTCGGAGCCCACTGATGCCTACCCATACTCGCATCCGCATGTTCAACACCAAGGAAACCTACCCCAACCAGACCCTGGACAACGACTTGTGCCAGGCCGTGCGGGCGGGTAATACCATCTACGTGCGTGGCCAGGTCGGTACCGACTTCGAAGGCAAGCTGGTAGGCCTGGGTGACCCGCGCGCACAAACCGAACAGGCGATGAAGAACGTCAAGCAACTGCTTGAAGAAGCCGGCTCGGACCTGTCGCACATCGTCAAGACCACCACCTACATCACCGACCCGCGCTTCCGCGAGCCGGTGTACAAAGAGGTGGGCAAGTGGCTCAAGGGCGTATTCCCGATTTCCACCGGGCTGGTGGTGGCCGGGTTGGCCCAGGCCGAGTGGCTGATGGAGATCGACGTGATTGCCGTGGTACCCGATCAGCAATGACCGCAGGCCTGAATGGCGGGTGGCGACTGCCACCTGCCGTCCAGCCACGCCTGGGTTGCTTGTGCCGCAGCGTGCAAGCGCTGAGGTGCGGGCACGCCAACGGACGACACTTCCACGCTGACACGTCGCCCGCAGTTCGCGCGCAGCTGGCTACCCGGCGCCAGCTCCAACGCCGTCAGGTGTGCCAGGTCCTGCCCATTCAATAGGCCGCACTCCCTCCGCCGAGGCCGAACACAAAACCCGTGGTAAAGGCTGTCGCCAGGCCAATGCCA
This sequence comes from Pseudomonas sp. zjy_15, assembly GCF_043101865.1. Classification (NCBI taxonomy): domain Bacteria; kingdom Pseudomonadati; phylum Pseudomonadota; class Gammaproteobacteria; order Pseudomonadales; family Pseudomonadaceae; genus Pseudomonas; species Pseudomonas sp. zjy_15. The sequence goes on along the minus strand of NZ_JBICII010000057.1, from coordinate 23,671 downwards.
CACAGGCCACCGGCTAGGCAAACCCGAACAATCGCCGAGGGGTCTCCCACATCACCGTGCGGCGCAGCCGGGCATCCGGCATCAGGCGCTCGGCCAGCTTCAGCAGCGGGCCGTAGTCCACCCGCGCGGGCTGGCGAATGAACGGCCAGTCCGAACCCCACACACAGGCTTGGGCGCCAAAGGCTTCGAGCAGGGCCTGCACGTATGCACTGCTTTGTTCGAACAAGGCATCCGCTGCGGCAAACTTCTGCATACCTGACAGCTTCACGCAGGCGCGGCCACTGTCGGCCAGCCGCAGCAACGCCTGGAAGCCGGCTTGCTGCACACCGGCAGCGACATCCGGGCGGCCGCAATGGTCAATCAACAGACGAGCCTGCGAGCCTTGCAGCAGGCCGTGCAGGTCCAGCAACTGGTCGGCACACACCTGCAATTGGGCGAACATGCCAAGCTCGGCGAGCTTGCCGAACAGCCCGTCAACGCCCTTTAGGCTGGCTACCCCGGACAGCGCGGGGTTGAAGGCGATACCCACCACGCCTTGTGCCTGCAACGCCGCCAGCGCATCGAGGTTGATGTCCGCCCTGACCACCGCCACCCCCTTGAACCGCCCCTGCCCGCTGGCCAAGGCATGCAGCAGGCAGCGGTTGTCGGTGTGGTAGCCGCTGTTGGGTCCCACCAGCAAGGCATGTTGCACGCCGTAAGCGTCCATCACTCGGGTGAACTGCGCCTGGGTGGCGACCTCCTGGCCGGAGGGCGCATAGGGTGCATCGGGGTGATAGGGGAACCGGGCGGGGTCAAACAAATGGTTATGGCAATCGATCTTCGCTTCGTCAAATATGTTCACGCAGCACTCCCGTCAAGCGCCACTGCGCTTGTCTGCAGATCTTGTCATTGTGCGCCGAAAGGGCGGTTAGGCTGGGGTTCACGATACTGTGTGGCCGGCTTTGACGCTCATACCCAGATGGCGAAAACCATAACCGAAGGTAATACACATGCTGCTTGGCAACGAAGGCGCAGACGCAAGCCCCATGGTGTTCAAGCTGCGGCACATGGAAGTGTTCAGGGCGGTGATGCTGACGGGCTCGATCAGCGCGGCGGCCAAATTGCTGTATGTGTCGCAGCCGGCGGTGAGCAAGCTGATCCAGTACATCGAAGCGCGCCTGGCCTACCCGCTGTTCGAGCGCGTCAACAACCGCCTGGTGCCGACGGCCGAAGCGCAGGTGCTGTTTCGCGAGGTCGAGCGGGTGTACCAGGCTGCGTTGCAGGTCAACGAATGCGCACTCGCGCTGGGCGCTGGCGGCCAGCGCAAGCTGCGTATCTCGTGCAGCGCATCGTTGTCCACGGTGGTGATCCCGATGGCCCTGGCCCAGCTCAAGCGTGAATCACCGGCGCTGAATATCGAGTGGCAAACCTCGCTGATGGGCGAAATGCCCAACCAGATCTTGTCGAAGAAGGTCGACCTGTCGATAGCCGCCCTGCCGGTGGTGCACGACCACCTGCATTCACAAGCGTTCATGCGTGGACGCATGGTGGTGGTGATGCAGCCGGGCCACCCTTTGGCCGGTCAGCCCGCGCTGACCTTGCAGCAGCTGGAGGGCCATGCCTTGCTGCTGTTCCGGCCCGACATGCCGTTTGGCAAATTGCTGGCCGAACACATCGGGCGCCGCGGGCTACAGCTGAAATCACTGTTGTCGTTCACCAATGCAAACGAGGCTGTGGCGTTGGTCAAGCAAGGCATGGGAATCAGCGTGATCGACGAGTTCGTTGCACAGGACAGCGGGCTCGCGGTGGTGCCGTTGGCCGATGATATTCACTTCGATATCAGCTTCGTCTATTCGCGCTTCGAGCCGCCATCGCATGCAGCACTGCAGTTGATGCGGGTGTTGCAGGGGCAGGCGCAGAAGCTGGGGCGGGCGCTGACGCCGGGCTGATCATCTACGCAACCGCCCCCTGTGGGAAAGGTTTCAGCCGCAAACACTGCCGAAGCCGGTGCAATGCATCGAGTCGGCAGATTCGCGGGCATGTACGCTCCCGATGGGTATACAAGGCTTCAGTTTAAAAGCCGACCGTGGCCGAGAGCAGGTAGGTCCGCGGCGTAGACAGGGTCAATCCCGGCTCACTGTCATCCGACGCCCCCGCCGAGCTCCAGTAGCGATCATCCAGCACATTCTCGACACTGGCCCGCAAGGTAACCTCGGTGGCGTCCACCTTGAAGGCATAACGCGCGCCCAGGTCATAACGCTCCCAGCCGTCGATCCGCTTGCTGTTGTTCTGGTCCAGGTACTGCGAACTTGAGTGAATGCCGCGCGCTGTTAAGGTCAGGCCGTTCACCCCTGGCACGTCCCATTCAGCCCCCAGATTGACGTTGTATTCGGGCGTGGCCGGCGCACGGTTGCCATCGTAGGCACCGCCGATGGTGTCGGTGAGCTCGCTGTCGAGATACATCACCCCACCCAGCACCCGCACGCCCTGCACTGGCTCACCGAACACACTCAGCTCGATGCCGCGGTTGTCACGCTTGCCATTGGGGCCGAACACCCGCGAGACGGGATTGGTCTCGTAGGCCGGCTGGCGAATGCGGAAGGCGCTGGCAGTAAAGGCCACCTGGCCGAGGTCGTACTTGGCCCCCACTTCGATCTGGCGGCTGGTGAACGGCGGGAAGATCTGGTCTTCGTTGATCGAGGTCGATGGGGCGATCTTGCCTTGGCTCAAGCCCTCCATGTAGTTGGCGTACAACGAGAGCTGGTCGGTGACCTTGAGCAATATCCCCCCCGAAGGCGAGAGCTTTTCTTCGTCATAGGCCGTCTCGCCTTTGACGCCGTCGCTCCAGTCATCCACCTGCACCCGTTGCCAGCGCGCCCCCAGGGTCAGCAGCAGGCGGTCGTCAAAAAAACCAAGGGTGTCGGCCAGGGCCACGCCGGAGAAGCGGTTTTCCGTGTAAACCTCGGGGTCGAGGCGGGTTGGCGTAGCGGGTGTCGCTGCGGCCACCGGGTTGTAGAGGTTGCTCGGCGCCGAGGCATAGCGCGCCCCGCCGTTGGTGAAGTCCATGTAGTAATAGCTGGCGGCCAGGTTCAGCTCGTGGCTCACCGGCCCGGTATGGAACCAGTGACGCAAACCGGCCATGGCGGTGCGCACCGACTCGTCCCGGGTAAAGTCACGCGGCTGCACAGTGAAGTCGCCGGCATCGTTGGTGATCGACACGTTATGGCGCAGGAAGTCGTGGTTGCTCTTGCGCGCACCGATCGCACCATAGGCCAGCAGCGATTCGCTGATATCGTACTCGGCGTTCAGCGCACCGAAAGTGTCGTTGGTACGCGCCTTGCTCCAGGCCTGGGCGTAGTTGTGGCGTACGTCATTGGCATTGGGCACCTTGGCATTGGCACCGACCAGCACACGCTCCTGCGGGGCGTCGGTGTCGCGTTCGGTGTGGCCAAGGTCTGCCGAGAGCCGCAGGCGCTCGCCTCGAAAATCCAGGCCCAGCACCGCCATTTCGCGGTCAACGCGCTGGTGGTCCCATTCGGTATCACCGGCCTGCTTCACACCATTGAAGCGCACGCCGAACTGCTGGCCTTCACCAAAGCGACGGCCGATGTCCACTGCGCCGCCTGCCTGGCCTGCCGAGGCGTAGCTGCCGGTGAATTCGGTGATCGGTTTGTCAGCGGCTCGCTTGGGCTGCACATTGATACCGCCGCCCACGCTGCCACGCGGCGAAATGCCGTTGATCAACTGGCTGGGGCCTTTGATGATGTCGACCCGATCGGCCATTTCCATGTCGATCGAATACGTCGGCAAGATGCCATACAGGCCGTTGTAGGCCACATCACTGTTGAACAGGCTGAAGCCGCGAATGGTGAACTGCTCGAAACGCCCGCCCGCCGGGTTGGTAGCACGCACCGAAGGGTCACTGGCAATCAGCTCGCCCAAGGTGCGCGCCTGCTGGTTCTTGACCAGTTCGCTGGTGTAGCTGGTGATGCTGAACGGGGTTTCCATGAAGTCGCGCGAACCGAGCATGCCTTGCGCGCCCTGGCGTGCCACTTGGCCACCGGCATACGGCTGCGCTTCGCTGCCTGCGGCCAGGCCGCCGACGATGCGGGTGGGGGCGATTTCCAGAGCGCCACTGGCCTGGGGGGCCGGCATCAGGGTGAAGGCCCCCTCACCCACCGGCAGCGCCTGCAGGCCGCTACTGCGCAGCAACTGGCTGAAGCCTTCATCGACACTATAACGACCGGACAAGCCGTTACTTTGCCGGCCCTCTACCAATGCCGGGTCCAGCGAAAGGCTGACACCGGCCTGGTCGGCGAAATGGGTCAAAGCAGCACCCAGGCTGGCTGGCGCCACCTGGAACGTACGCCGGGCCGGCTCATCGGCCCAGGTGGGCGCACACAACAGCAGGCTCATCGCGAACAATGGATGTGCGGCGCGCACCAGTGGGCGCAGGCGGCAAGATTTTACTGCAGGCATTGAACAAGGCTCCCCTTTTATTTTCTCCTACCGGTAATGACCGGCGAGTGAAAAAAAGGGGACAGCCTCATGCTCGTTTTTCTCGTGCGGTCAGGCTCACCCAATAACGCGTGCGGCTCTGCACCTGCAACGGCAGGCTGGCGGCGAGCAAGGCCAGCACCCGGTCGGTGTCGTCAAGGCGGAACGTGCCGGTCACACGCAAGCGCTCCAGTTCCGGTGCCCAGCGCAGTACGCCGGGGCGATACCTGCGCAGTTCGTGCAGCAACTCGCCCAACGGGCGGTCGTCCAGCCGTAGTGCGCCTTCGCGCCAGCCCAGTTGCCATTCGTCGAAGGCTTTGACGGGGCCAACGCCGGTCGCCTGCAAACTGGCCTGCTGGCCGGCCTGCAGCATCACGGCTGGACCACGCAACGGTTGCAGGCTGGCCGCCCCTTTGATCGCCGACACCCGGCAGGCCTCATCAAGCAGGCGCAGGCACACCTCGCCCTCACTAAGCACCACCCGGCCGTAAGGCACCTGCAAGGTAAGGCTAAGGTTAGCGGGCACACTGACGGCCACTTCACCGCGCAGCAGTGCCACGCGGCCTGCACCCAGCTCGATACCGACCGCACTGTCGGTGTTCAACTGCAACCAGGTGCCGTCGCTCAGCAGAGCCTGCCTGCGCTCTCCTACTGCGGTGCGCATGTCGGCGGTCCAGGCATCCAGCGGCAGCTCACGGCTCACCAGCCAGGCCACCGGCAACAACGCCGACACTCCCAGGGCTTGTTTGAGCAATGCCCGACGACCGGCATCCGGACGATCCAGGGCGGCCATCGCCAATGCGCCGGGCAACCCGGCAAACCGCGCTCGCAGCAGCGATGCCTTTTGCCAGGCGTCTTCGTGCAGGTGACTGCTGGCGCGCCATTGCGCCAGGCGCAGCAGGTCAGCTTCGCTTGCGTCGCCAGAATCCAGCAATGCCAGCCAACGGGCCGCAGCACGCAGCGCTTTGCGGGTTTCTGGGGAGTGGGGGCTCATTGCAAATCGGCCAACAGGCAATGTTCGTAAGCCTGCGCCATGTAGCGTTTCACCGAGCGCTGGCAAACGCCCAGGCGCTGGCCAATCTCGGCGTAGCCCAAGCCTTCCAGCTGGCTCCAGAGAAAGGCCTTGCGTATCGCCGGCTTGAGGCCGTCGAGCAATTCATCCAGTGCTTGCAGGGTTTCCAGCAGTACCCAGCGCTGTTCTGGCGACGGCACGTGTTGCTCGGGCAACTGCGCCAAAGCATCAAGGTAGGCCTGCTCCAGGCTACGTCGCTGGTGGAAGTTGCTCAGCAGGCGCTTGCCGACGGTCAGCAGATAGGCGCGCGGTTCGCGTATGTCTGCCAGCGGCTGGGCGCTGGCCAGAATGCGCAGAAAAGTATCCTGACTGAGGTCGGCGGCATCCCAGGCATTGCCCATACGCCGGCGCAGCCAGGTTTCCAGCCAGCCGCGATGCTCCCGGTACAGGGCAGGCAGGCCAGGCTCCGGTGGCGGCGCGGCGTCGATCATGAGGAGGGTCCTGCGGCGGAGTAAATAAGATTAATTCTAATTTACATCGCGCCACAGAACCAAGCGGTTTGTTACCGGTCAGGCGATTGCTTCATCGACCAGCACTTGTGCTTCCTGCACCAGACGCTGCAAATGCGCCTCGTCGATGAAGCTTTCGGCGTAGATCTTGTAGATGTCTTCAGTACCCGACGGGCGCGCGGCGAACCAGCCATTGGCCGTCATCACCTTGAGCCCGCCAATCGCCTGGCCATTGCCTGGGGCGTGGCTGAGGATCTGCACGATCGGCTCACCGGCCAGCTCGGTCGACGTCACCTGCTCCGGCGCCAGTTTGCTCAGCAACGCCTTCTGCCGCGCATCTGCCTTGGCCTCGACACGCGTGGCGAACGGCTTGCCCAGCGCCTCGGTCAGGTCGGCATAAGCCTGGCTCGGGTTACGCCCGGTACGGGCGGTCATTTCGGCGGCCAGCAAGGCCGGGATCAACCCGTCCTTGTCGGTGGCCCACACCGAGCCATCGCGGCGCAGGAACGAAGCCCCTGCACTTTCTTCGCCACCAAAACCGAGCGAACCGTCGAACAGGCCCTGGGCGAAGAACTTGAAGCCCACCGGCACCTCATACAGATCACGGCCCAGGCGTTGGGTAACGCGGTCGATCAGGCCGCTGGAGACCACGGTCTTACCCACGGCGGCGTCACTGCGCCACTGCGGGCGGTGGCGGAACAGGTAGTCGATAGCCACGGCCAGGTAGTTGTTGGGTTGCAGCAAGCCGTCAGGGGTGACGATGCCGTGGCGGTCGTGGTCCGGGTCGCAAGCGAAGGCCACGTCAAAGCGCTCACGCAGGCCTATCAGACCCTGCATGGCATACGGCGAGGAAGGGTCCATGCGGATCTGGCCGTCCCAATCGACGGTCATGAAGCGGAAGGTCGGGTCGACCTCGGTGTTCACCACTTCCAGGTCAAGCTGGTAGTGCTTGGCAATTGCCGACCAATAGCGCACCCCTGCCCCGCCCAGCGGGTCGACGCCCAGGCGCAACCCGGCGCCACGGATCACATCGAAATCGATGACGTTTTCCAGGTCGGCCACATAGTTGCTGACGTAGTCGTGGCGGTGGGTGGTCGGCGCCCGCAGCGCCTGGGCATGGTCCATGCGCTTGACGCCGGCCAGGTTAGCCACCAGCAGTTCGTTGGCCTTGCCCTCGATCCACTTGGTCACGTCGCTGTCGGCCGGCCCGCCGTTGGGCGGGTTGTACTTGAAGCCACCGCTTTGCGGCGGGTTGTGCGACGGGGTAATGACGATACCGTCAGCCAAACCCTGTGTGCGGCCACGGTTGTGGCAGAGGATGGCGTGGGACACAGCCGGTGTGGGCGTGTATTCGTCATCCTTGGACAGCATCACCTGCACGCCGTTGGCGGCCAGAACCTCCAGGGCGCTAGCGGTAGCCGGGGCCGACAGAGCGTGGGTATCGGCGCCGATGAACAGCGGGCCATCGATACCTTTTTCCTGGCGATACAGGCAGATAGCCTGGGTAATGGCCAAGACGTGATACTCGTTGAAACTCAATTCAAGCGAAGTGCCCCGGTGCCCCGAGGTGCCGAAGGCCACCCGCTGGGCCGCCACGGCAGCGTCTGGGCGGCCGGTGTAATAGGCGGTGAGCAGCCGGGGAATATCAACCAGCACGCTGGTCGGAGCCGGCTTGCCTGCCAAAGGACTGAGCGTCATGCAAAACCTCGAGTTCAACGGATGTTGGTGTTGGAGCGTGCAGTGTACTGAGAGTTGCAATGCCGTGCGATGGGGGCATCAAAGAATCAGCCAGTGCACGTCGCCCTTGCAGAACCGCATCAAAGCGTGATGGCGCGTAAACGGTCTCGCGTAGAAACAATACCCCTGGATAATGGAACCCATGGCTTTCCGTCGCCGGCCCCTACCCCAAGCCGCTCGTCTGAAAAACCTGCGCGTCGTATGTCAGCGAAATCCACGAAACCCAATGGTTACCCGGCACCATCCGGCCGGGAAAACGTTTGCCATGCGACCAGTCGACACATAGCGCCCATGACCAGGATGTGACCACTGTCATGCATTAACACATTTGTCGTGCCGACAACCGAAAATCGCGCATGGCAGGTGCTATGTTTATGTTCCCGGCGGCCGCATCGATGTGGCCACCCGCTCATCACGTCCGGGGACGGACAAGGAGGCTGGCATGAACAAGATGACGTTCCCCAACGCCTGCCAGGTGATGCGCTGGCATTTCCATCCATTGGGTTTCGAGGCCAGCATGGATGCGCCACGCAGCATGGTCGCGCGGCTGTTCGACCGCGCCAGCGGTGAAACCTTGCTGGCGATTGCGGGCATCCCCTGTGCGGCGATCATGCCCGCTGCCGATGTAGAGCGCATCATCGAGGCCGTCGAGGCGGAAATGGATGCCTTCATACCCGCCTTTACCCTGCGCGATGCAGTCTAGGCGCTGTTTTCATCGCAGCTTCACCGAGTATCAAGGCTTTTCATACAGAGCTTAGCCCGCAGCGGTGAATTCCGGGCCCATGGCCTGCAACTTGCTCATGAACTGCTCGGCCGGCACGGGCTGGCCCAATAGGTAGCCCTGCAACGAATCACAGCCCAGACGGGTCAGGAAGTCCTGCTGCTTGTCGGTCTCAACCCCCTCGGCAACGATACGCAGGCCCAAGGCCTGGCCCAGTGCGACAATTGCCGAAACAATCGCTGCATCGTCACTGTCCTGCTCCAGGTCGCGCACGAAACCGCGGTCGATTTTCAGCTCGTTGGCTGGCAGGCGCTTTAGGTACATCAGGCTGGAATAGCCCGTGCCAAAGTCATCAATGGACAAGTCCACGCCCATGTCGGACAGGCGCTGCAGCACGGTCAGGCTGGCGTCGGCATCGTGCATGGCGGTGGTTTCGGTAATTTCCAGTGTCAGGCAGTTGGCCGGCAAGCCGTTCTGCTGCAGGGCACGGGCCACGCTGTCGACCAGGCCGGCGTGGCAGAACTGGATAGCCGACAGGTTCACCGCCATGCGCCAGCCAAGGTGGCCCTGGCCCAGCCACTGACGCATCTGACGGCAGGCCTCGATGAGTACCCACTCGCCAATGGGGATGATCAGGCCGGTCTTTTCCGCCAGGCCGATGAAGCGGTCAGGCAGCAGCAGGCCTTGCTGCGGGTGCTCCCAGCGCAGCAGTGCTTCGGCACCAATCGGCTGGCAGGTATGGGCGTCGAACTTGGGCTGGTAATGCAAGCGGAACTGGCGCTGCTCCAGCGCCAGACGCAAGTCCTGCAGCAACTGCAACTGCTGGCGAGCATTGCTGTTCATCGACACATCGAAGAAGCTGTAACCGTTCTTGCCAGCGCTCTTGGCATGGTACATGGCCGCGTCGGCGTTACGCAGCAGCTCGTGCTGGTCCTGGCCGTTGCCCGGGTACAGGACGATGCCCAGGCTCGCTGACAGTTGCAGGTCGTGCTCGGCCACGCGGAAAGGCCGGGAAACCAGGTTGACCTGCTTGACCGCCACGTCCATGGCATCGTTCGGTTCCTGCAGTTCCACCAGCAGAACGAACTCGTCGCCACCAATCCGTGCCAGCGTATCCTGGCTGTGCAGGTGGCCGCGCAGGCGGGCCGCCACTGCCTTGAGCAGAAGGTCTCCGATATGGTGGCCAAAGGCATCGTTGACCGGCTTGAAGCCGTCCAGATCAATGAACATCAGGGCAAAACAGCCGCCCTGCTCCGCCACTTTGGCGATGGCCTGTTCGATGCGATCGGCGAGCAAGGTACGGTTGGGTAGACCCGTGAGGGTGTCGTGCAGGGCCAGTTGGGTCAGCTCCTGGTTGGCCAAGGTCAGCGAACGGGCCAACTCGGCAGTACGCGCCTCCAGGCGAGCATCCAGCACCGAAGTCAGCAGAGCCACTGCCAGTACTGCCAGCGTGGTGATCAGCACCAGGTAAACCAGGCTGTCACCCTGCAGCCCGCCCCCCAACGCGCCGCAGAAGCTGCCCTCGGGGAAGTTCGCCGCTGCCATGCCGGTGTAATGCATGCCAACGATGGCAAAGCCCATCACCACTGCCGCCAGGCCACGGATCTGCCGTACATAGGGGGTGTGTTTGCGCAGGCGGAAGGCGATCCACAATGCCGCCGCCGAGGCGCCTACGGCAATCAGCAGCGAAGCACCGAACAACGTCGGGTCGTAGTCGATGCCCGGCAGCATGCGCAGTGCGGCCATGCCGGTGTAGTGCATGCAGGCAATACCCGAGCCCATGATCAGCGCGCCGAACCCCAACTGCAGCGCTGGCAGGCTCGGCTGGCTGACCAGCCACAAGGCAAAGCCCGAGGACAGCACAGCGATCAGCAGCGAGAACGCGGTCAGGGCCAGGTCGTAACCCAAGTCGATGGGCAAGCTGAAGGCAAGCATGCCAATGAAGTGCATCGACCACACGCCGATGCCCATGGCCAATGCACCGCCGCCCATCCACAGGTAGGCAGCGCGGCCCTTGGCCGTGGCGATGCGGCCAGTCAGGTCAAGAGCGGTATAGGATGCCAGGATCGCCACGCACAGCGAAATCAACACCAGCGAAGAAGAGTAGCTACCGGTCAGCATTGAAAGTTCCAGCGCCGGAACAGGGGGCCGGCAAAAGCTGACGATTGTACTCAAGCTTAAGCGAAACGCACGGGGTTTTTGCGAATGGGGATGGGCCCAATAACCGCAAATGCGCCCCTCTGCGCGTGGTCAATTCTGCTCGGCAAACGCCTGCTCTGCATCCCAGCCGCCGCCCAACGCGGCCACCAGTTGCACACTGGCCACCAGGCGCCCTTGCAGCAGGTTCAGCACGCTGCGCTCGTTGCTCAGCGCCGTGGTTTGCACGTTGACCACATCCAGATAGCCGATCAGCCCGGCGCGGTACTGGTTCTCGGTCAGGCGCAACGACTCGCGGGCAGCATCGAGCGCCTCTTGGCGCACCACGGCTTCATCGCCATACACTTTCAGTTGAACCAACAGGTTTTCCACTTCCCTGAAGCCGTCCAGCACGGTCTGGCGGTACTGCGCCACCGTCTGGTCATATACGGCCACCGTGCGGTCGACCTCGGCGCTGCGTTTGCCGGCGTCGAACAGGGTCAGCGCCAACTGCGGGCCTACCGACCAGTAGCGGTTGGGCAGCTCGATCCAGTTGCTGAAGCTGCTGCTGGAATAACCGCCACTCATGCTCAGGCTGAGGTCCGGGAAGTAGGCTGCCCGCGAGACCCCGATGTTGGCGTTGGCCGCCATCACGTTGCGTTCGGCCGCAGCGATGTCCGGGCGGCGCTCCAGCAGTTGCGAAGGCAGCGAAACCGGTATTTGCGGCAACTCGGGAATAGCCTTGCTGTCGGCCAGGGCGAAGTCGGCCGGAACCTTGCCCAGCAGCACGGCGATGGCATTTTCGAACTGCGCACGCTGCCAGATCAGGTCGATCAGGTCAGCCTGGGTGCTTTTGAGCTGGGTGCGGGCCTGGGCCACGGCATCCGGGCCGGCGACCCCGGCACGGTACTGGTTTTCGTTCATTCGCAGTGAGCGTTCATAAGCCGCCACGGTGGCTTCCAGCAAGCGCTTCTGCTCATCGATAACCCGCAATTGCAGGTAGTTCTGCACCAGTTCCGACTGCTGGCTCAGGCGGATAGACGCAAGGTCGGCGAAACTGGCTTCGGCACTGGCCTCATTGGCATTCAGGGTTTCGCGCAGCTTGCCCCACAGGTCGATCTCCCAGCTCACGCCCAACTGGGCGTTGTAGGTGTTGCGAATGCCACTGCTGTTATTGGACAGGCTGGAACTGGAGCTGCCGGTTCCCTGCGCCGAGCGGTTCTTGCTGGCGCTCAGGTCCAGACTGGGGAACAGCGCCGCACGGCTGCTGCGCACCAGCGCCTGGGCCTGGCGATACTGGGCTTCTGATTGCGCCACGGTCTGGTTGCTGCGGTTGAGCTCTTCGACCAACGCGTTGAGCCCGGCATCGCCGTAGATTTCCCACCAGGCGCCGCGGGCGATGGCGTCGGACGGCGAGGCCTGGGTCCAGCCTTCGGCGTGCTTGAACTGCGCCGCCGTGCTGTTCAGCTCGGGGCGGTGGTAATCGGGGCTCAGGGTGCAGGCACTGAGCAAGGCCAGGCACAACCCGGCGCCGAGCAGGCGCGAGCCACGGCCACGGGCCAGTGCTTGCAGTGCACGATGAAGTGGGGTCTGGGCAAAAGTCATAGCGGGGTTTCCAGGGCGGCGTCGGTGCGCACGCCGCGCCAACGGTTGAAACGGTGGCGCAGGCGGTCCAGGTACAGGTAAACCACCGGCGTCGTATAAAGGGTGAGGATCTGGCTGAACACCAGGCCGCCGATGATGGTCAGGCCCAGCGGCTGACGCATTTCTGCGCCTTCAGCCTGGCTCAACAGCAATGGCAATGCGCCAAGGATCGCCGCCAGGGTGGTCATCAGGATCGGCCGCAGGCGTAGCAGGCAGGCCCGGCGTATCGACTCTTCCGGCGAAAAGCCCTGATGGCGCTCCAGTTGCAGGGCCAGGTCGATCATCAGGATGGCATTTTTTTTCACCACCCCGATCAACAGGAACAGCCCAAGCAACGAGATCAGGCTGAACTCGCCACCGGTGACGTACAGCGCCAGCAAGGCTCCGACGCCCGCCGAAGGCAGTGTCGAGAGAATGGTCAACGGATGAATGTAGCTTTCATACAGAATGCCCAGCACCAGGTACACCAGCAGCAGTGCGCCAAGGATCATGAATGGCTGGCCCTGCTGGGTCTTGGCAAAGGCATCGGCAGTGCCGCCGAGCTTGGCAATCACCTCCTCGGGCAAGCCCAGCTTGGCCACCGCGCGCTCCAGCGCCGCCATGGCCTGGTCGGGGCTGTAGCCCTCGGCGACGTCGAAAGCGATGTCTTCCGAAGCGAACTGGCCTTCGTGGCTGACCCGGTCGTTGGCCAGGCTGTTCTCGTAGTGGGCGATGGTCGACAACGGCACCCGGGCACCGTCGGCGGTGATCACCTGCACTTGCTCCAGCGTGCTCGGGTCCCAGGCGTATTTCGGGTTGATCTCCAGCACCACCTGGTACTGGTTGAGGCTGTCGTAGATAGTGGAGATCTGCCGCTGGCTGTAGGCGTTGTTCAGTACCGCGGTGACCATGTCCATGTCGATGCCCAGGCGCTTGGCCTGGTCACGGTCGACCACCAGCGTCACCTGTTGGGTACCAGCACCATCGCGGGCGTCGATGGCGGTCAGCTCAGGCAGTGCACGCAGCGCCGCGACCACCTTGGGGAACCATTCGCGCAATGCCGAAAGATCGCCGCTTTGCAGGGTATACAGGTACTGCGAAGAGGTCTGGTCACGCCCACCGCCACCCAGTTGCAGGTCCTGGTCGGCCATCAGGAACAGGCGCCCGCCGGGCACTTTGGGCAGTTCCTTGCGCAGGCGCTCGATCACCTTCTGCGCATCGATCTTGCGCTCGCTGATCGGTTTCAGGCGCACCAGCACAAAAGCGTTGTTGGTACCGCTGTTGCCACCGATGAAACCGGCGACGCTCTGTACTGCCGGGTCGGCCAGCAAGGCCCGGCGGTAGATTTCCATCTTCGGCTGCATCACGCTGAACGACAGGCCGTCGTCGCCCCGGATGAAGCCCATCAATTGGCCAGTATCCTGCTGGGGCATCAACGTCTTGGGCACCACCACGTACAGGGCGATGTTGACGCCGATGGTGGCCAGCAGGCTGAGCAGGGTCAGGCGCTTGTGGCGCAGGGCCCAGCCCAGGCTGCGGTCATAGGCAGCAACCATGCGCTGATGCAGCTTGTCGCTCCAGCGCTGCAGGCGGCTCTGCTCGGCCTGGTGCGGCTTGAGCCAGCGGGCGCAGAGCATCGGTGTCAGGGTCAGCGACACCACCAGCGAGACGATGATCGCCGCTGCCAGGGTGATGGAAAACTCCTGAAACAGGTTGCGCACGATGCCACCCATGAACAGGATGGAGACGAACACCGCCACCAGCGACACGTTCATCGACAGCAAGGTGAAGCCCACTTCCTTGGCGCCCAGGTAGGCCGCCTTCATCGGCGGTTGGCCGTTCTCGATGTGCCTGGAGATGTTTTCCAGCACCACGATGGCATCGTCCACCACCAGCCCGGTGGCAAGGATCAGCGCCATCAGCGACAGGTTGTTGAGCGAGAAACCGCACAGGTACATGACCGCGAACGTACCCACCAGCGATACCGGCACCGCCAGGCTGGGGATCAGCGAGGCGCGCAGGCTGCCGAGGAACAGGTAGACCACCAGAATCACCAGCACCACGGCGATCAGCAGGGTGTGCTCGGCCTCTTTGAGGGTGGCCTTGATCACGGGCGAGCGGTCCATGGCCACGTTCAGTTGCACGCTGGCTGGCAGCAACGACTGCAGTGCCGGAAGCTGCGCCTTGATCTGGTCGACCGTTTCGATGATGTTGGCGCCGGTCTGGCGGTTGACCACCAGCAGCACCGCTGCCTGGTCGTTGAAGAAACCGCTGTTGTAACGGTTTTCAACACCGTCGGTGACGGTCGCCACGTCAGACAGGCGCAGAATGGTGCCGTTCTGCTGGCGAATCACCACCGGCTCATAGTCCTTGGCGCTTTCCAACTGGTCGTTGGCCCGCACCTGCCAGTTGCGCTCGGCGTCCTCGACAAAGCCCATGGGCCGGCGCTGGTTGGCGTTGGACACCGCAGTGCGCACCTCGTCCAGCGACAGGTTGTACTGGTTGAGCAATTGCGGCTCGACGGCAATGCGCACGGCCGGCAGCGAACTGCCACCGATCTGCACCTCCCCTACCCCCGATACCTGAGCCAGGCTCTGTGAAAGGATGGTGTCGGCCAGGTCATACAGCTGGCCTTTCTGCAACACATCCGAGGTCAGCGACAGCACCATGATCGGCGCCTGCGACGGGTTGATCTTCTTGTAGGTGGGCATGCTGCGCATGCCACTGGGCAGCAGGTTGCGGGTAGCGTTGATCGCCGCTTGCACCTCACGGGCTGCGCCATCGATGTCACGGCCCAACTCGAAGCCGATGACTACCCGTGTCGAACCCTGGTTGGAGCTGCTGGTGAGCGTAGTGACGCCGGCGATGCTGCCCAGCTTGCGCTCCAGCGGTGTGGCCACGGTGGACGCCATGACCTCGGGGCTTGCACCAGACAGGTTCGCCGACACCACGATCACCGGGAAGTCCATTTGCGGCAGTGGCGCCACCGGCAGCAAGCCAAAGCTGACCCCGCCCAGCAGCATGATCGCCAGGCTCAACAGCATGGTCGCCACCGGGCGACGGATGAAAGGCCCGGACAGGTTCATGCCTGGGCCTGCTTCACGTCAGTGGCCGGGCGCAGGCGGCGGGCCAGGCGATCGAAGTACAGGTAGATGACCGGAGTGGTGAACAGCGTCAGCACCTGGCTGACCAGCAACCCGCCGACCATCACCAGGCCCAGTGGCTGACGCAGCTCGGCGCCGGAACCGGTGGCAAGCATCAGCGGCACCGCACCAAACAGCGCGGCCAGGGTGGTCATCAGGATCGGCCGGAAGCGCAGCAGCGCCGCCTGGTAGATGGCATCGCGCGGGCTCATGCCCTGATTGCGCTCAGCCTCCAGGGCGAAGTCGATCATCATGATCGCGTTCTTCTTGACGATACCGATCAGCAGGATGATGCCGATGATGGCGATCATGCCCAGGTCGTTACCGCTGATGAGCAAGGCCAGCAAGGCACCGACCGCCGCCGACGGCAGGGTCGAGAGGATGGTGACCGGGTGGATGTAGCTTTCGTACAGCACCCCCAGCACGATGTACATGGTCACCACCGCCGCCAGAATCAGCAGCAAGGTACTCGACAGCGACGCCTGGAAGGCCTCGGCCGCACCCTGGAAGCGGGTTTGCACGCCCAGCGGCATGCCGATGTCCTTCTGCACCTGCTCGATCACCTGCACGGCTTCGCCCAGCGATGCGCCGTGGGCCAGGTTGAACGACAAGGTCACCGCCGGGAACTGGCCAATGTGGGAAATAGCCAGCTGCGCTTGACGCTGCTCGATCCGCGCCAGCGCCGAAAGGCGCACCTGACCGCCATCGGTGGCCTTGACGTGGATCGACTCCAGCGCCTGCGGGCCGATCGTGGCGGCGTCTTGGGACTGCAACACCACGCGGTACTGGCTGGCCTGGGTGTAGATGGTCGAGATCTGCCGCTGGCCGAAGGCGTCGTACAGGGCATTGGTGATCTGCGACACGCTGATCCCCAGGCGGCTGGCCATATCACGGTCGATCACCAGGTACACCTGCAAGCCCTTGTCCTGCAGGTCGCTGGCCACATCGGCCAGTTCCGGGCGCTGCTGCAGCGCCTGCACCAGCTTGCCGCTCCACTGCGCCAGCAGGTCGGCGTCCGGCGACGACAAGCTGAACTGGTACTGGGTACGGCTGACCCGGTCCTCGATGCTGAGGTCTTGCACCGGCTGCATGAACAGGCGGATGCCCACCAGCCGGTCGACTTGCGGCTGCAGGCGGCTGATCACTTCGCTGGCGCTGACATCGCGCTCGCCGTGGGGCTTGAGGTTGATCAGCAGGCGACCGCTGTTGAGCGTGGCGTTGTCGCCGTCTACCCCAATGTAGGACGACAGGCTTTGCACGGCCGGGTCTTGCAGGATGACCTTGCTCAGGGCCTGCTGACGTTCGCTCATGGCGGCGAACGAGGTGGACTGCGGCGCTTCGGAAATACCCTGGATCACCCCGGTGTCCTGCACCGGGAAGAAGCCCTTGGGCACGACCACGTACAGGAGCACCGTGAGCGCCAGGCTGGCCACCGCCACCAGCAGGGTCAGCGGCTGGCGCTTGAGCACCCACTGCAGGGCACTGCCGTAGTGCTTGATGAGCCAGTCGATCCAGGCGCCACTGGCACGGTAGAAGCGGCCTTGCTCTTCTTCCCTGGGCTCGCGCTTGAGCAGACGCGCGCACATCATCGGCGTCAGGGTCAGGGACACCACCAGGGAAATCAGGATCGCCACTGCCAGCGTGATGGCGAACTCGCGGAACAGGCGACCGACCACGTCCGCCATGAACAGCAGCGGGATCAGTACCGCAATCAGCGAGAAGGTCAGCGAAATCAGGGTGAAGCCAATCTGTCGGGCGCCCTTGAGCGCCGCCTGCATGGGCGTCTCGCCCTCTTCGATATGCCGGGAGATGTTCTCCAGCATGACGATGGCATCATCGACCACAAAGCCGGTGGCGATGGTCAGGGCCATGAGCGTCAGGTTATTGACCGAGAACCCGGCCAGGTACATGACCCCGAACGTCCCGATCAGCGACAGCGGCACGGCAATCGACGGAATGAGAGTGGCGCTGAAGCGGCGCAAGAAAACGAAGGTGACCATCACCACCAGAACGATGGCGATGAGTAGTTCGTGCTGCACGTCCTTGACCGCGGCGCGAATGGTCTGGGTGCGGTCGGTCAGCACCGACACATCGAGGCCGGCCGGCAGGTTGTCGGTGATCGACGGCAGCAGACCCTTGATGCGGTCGACCACTTCGATCACGTTGGCGCCCGGCTGACGCTGGATGTTCAGCAGCACAGCATGGTTCTGGTTCGCCCAGGCGGCCAGCCGCTCGTTTTCGGCGCCGTCGACGATTTCGGCCACATCCTTCAGGCGCAGCGGCGCACCGTTGTTGTAGGCCAGGATCAGGTTGGCGTATTCCTCGGGAGAGCGCAGTTGGTCGTTGGCATCGAGCATCGACACCCGGGTCGGGCCGTCGAAGTTGCCTTTGGGCTGGTTGACGTTGGAGGCACCGATCAGCGTGCGCACGTCATCCAGATTCAAGCCATTGGCCGCCAGGGCGTCGACGTTGACCTTGATGCGTACCGCCTGGCGCTGGCCACCGGCAATGCTGACCATGCCCACGCCGCTGATTTGCGCAAGCTTTTGCGCCACGCGGGTATCGACCAGGTCGTTGAGCTTGGGCAGCGGCATGGTCTTGCTGGAGATGGCCAGGGTCAGCACCGGGGTGTCGGCCGGGTTGACCTTGTTGTACACCGGCGGTGCCGGCAGGTCGCTGGGTAGCAGGTTGCTGGCGGCGTTGATCGCGGCCTGCACCTGTTGCTCGGCAACGTCCATGTTCATGTCGAGGTTGAAACGCAGGGTCAGCACCGACGCGCCGCCAGAACTGGTCGAGGCCATCTGTTCCAGGCCCGGCATCTGGCCGAACTGCCGCTCCAATGGCGCGGTGACGGCGCTGGTCATCACCTGCGGGCTGGCGCCGGGGTACAGGGTCATGACGCGAATGGTCGGGTAATCCACCTGTGGCAAGGCGGAAACCGGCAGCAACTTGTAGGCGATCAGGCCGGCCAGCACGATGGCCAGCATGCTCAGCGTGGTGGCGACCGGGCGCAGGATGAACAGGCGCGACAGGTTCATGCGCCCGCCTTGCCTGCTGCGTTGCCAGGTTGTGCTTCACCTGTTGTTTGGGCCGCACCCTTGGCTTCCTGCCCTTGCAGGTGCTGGCCTGGGCTGGTCGGCACTTGCGAGCTGTCTTCGACCACTTCCACCTGGGTGCCTTCGCGCAGGCGGTCGGTGCCTTCCAGCACCAGGCGGTCGCCGGCCTTCAGGCCGTCGAGAATGACGCTGTTCTCGCCATCGCTGGCGCCCACCTTCAGCTTGCGGACATTGACGGTGCTCTGCTCGTTGACCACATAGGCGAAGGTGCCATCGTTGCCGAACTGGATGGCCGCGGCCGGGGCCATGACCACCTGCTTGAGGGTGTCGGCCAGCAAGCGCACGTTGACGAACTGGTTGGGGAACAGGGCCAGGTCCTTGTTCTCGAAGCGGCCCTTGAACTTCAGGGTGCCGGTGGTGGTGTCGATCTGGTTGTCGATGCTGCCCAGCACACCGGTGGACTGCAGCTTGCTGTCACTGCGGTCCCAGGCCTCGACCGGCAGGCTGGCGCCACTGCGGTAGCGCTCCAGCACAGTGCTCAGTTCGGTTTCCGGCAGGGTGAAGGCGACGTTGATCGGCTCGGTCTGGGTAATCACCACCAGCGCGGTGGTGTCGTTGGCGGCCACCAGGTTGCCCAGATCGAGCTGGCGCAGGCCCACCCGGCCACTGATCGGCGCACGGATCTGGGTGAAATCGAGGTTCAGGCGGGCGTCGTTGACCTGTGCCTGATTGGTCTTGACCAGCCCCTGGAACTGCGCAACCTGGGCTTGGGCAGTGTCCAGGGTTTGCTTGGCGATGCTGTCTTCGGCGTACAGGCCTTTATAGCGGGCCAGGTCGACCTGAGCGTTCTTCAACTGCGCCTGGTTCTGCGCCAAGGTACCTTCGGCCTGCTGCAGGGCGATGCGATAAGGGCGCGGGTCGATTTCGGCCAGCAGGTCGCCAGCCTTGACGCGCTGGCCTTCCTTGAAGTGGATTTTCACCAGTTCGCCAGCCACGCGGCTGCGCACATTGACTGTATTGGTCGCGGTGACCGTACCCAAGGCTTTGTAGTAGAGGGGGAAGTCGCCTGTCCGCGCCGGCACGACGCGTACCGGCACCGGGTCGCTGGAACCGCCAAAACCTGGTCGGCCGCCGATCATGCCCACGCCCTTGCCACCGCGCCCGCCACTGGCTTCTTTATGCGCAGGCGTCGCTGCGGGCCACAGCCACCAGGCCAGTGCAGCCACCAGCAGCAGGATCAGCAGGCCGACGAGCCAGCGACGGAGGGAACGGGAATTGGACGCTTGCATGGGTTGAACGAACCTTGTTCGGAATGACGACTTGGGGAGGATGAACGATAAGCACTGCCATCGTTTTAGCAAAGGGCCTTTACCAGAGGTTTACCTTTGCCTGACGTTGCCAAGAGGCGGAATTTTAAATGAAAACGGCCCGGAACGTGTTCCGGGCCGTTACAGGGTGTTGCTTGGAGCGGTGGCGGGCCTGAAGGTTCGGTTGCCTGGTCTGGCCCTTTCGCGGGTGAACCCGCTCCTACGGGGATGTCACAGCCTTTGAAACCTGTGCCGCACGTTGTAGGAGCGGGTTTACCCGCGAAGAGGCCATCACAGGCTACAGACGCCCGCACTGCCCCACGCAATCCTTACTTCAGTACAGCCAGCGCCGCGTCGTAGTTCGGCTCGTCAGCAATTTCGCCAACCAGTTCGCTGTACAGCACCTTGTCGTTCTCGTCCAGCACCACCACGGCGCGGGCGGCCAGGCCGGCCAGCGGGCCATCGGCGATGGCTACGCCGTAGTTTTCGAGGAACTCGCGACCACGCAGGGTCGACAGGTTATTCACGTTGTCCAGCCCCTCAGTGCCGCAGAAGCGTGCCTGGGCGAACGGCAGGTCAGCCGAGATGCACAGCACCACGGTGTTGGCGACGTCGTTGGCCTGGGCGTTGAACTTGCGCACCGAGGTGGCGCAGGTCGGGGTATCGACGCTCGGGAAGATGTTCAGCACCTTGCGCTTGCCGGCGTAGTCTTTCAGCGACTTGTCAGCCAGGCCTTCACCTACCAGGGAGAAAGCCGGAGCCTGGGCGCCGGCCTGTGGCAGGTTGCCGTTGACCTGGACCGGGTTGCCTTTGAGAGTCACTTGAGCCATGACGAAATCCTTATGCGGGGTTTGAAAAGGACACTGAGTTAAGCATGAAGGCAGCCGGGTGCCTATGGGGGCAGGTGAAATTGTTCTATTGCCGGACGATTTTTGTGGACAAAATGACGACCCCCGACTGTCACGGCCAGTTGCTTCACGGCTGCCAATAAGCCCTCGGCAGGAACCTACAACGCTATCAGAAATTTCGCCACTCAGTTCGGCTTGTGCATCCTCAAGGCAGCGCTACCATCAGACGCCTGACAACAAGGGGAATACATAGATGAACGCTACCAACACGAGACCTGAAAAACCGGCCAGCCTGGCTCGTGGTTAGCAGCGTGCACCGCCCCGCTGGTTCGCTTCGGCGCTATCTGTGTTCGACGCTGCTGATTCTGTTATGTCTGCTGGGTGTGTTTCCCCTGGACGTGATCCTCCCGTCATTCCCTGCGCTGGCCAATGAGTTTCGAGTCGACACAAAACAGATTGCGTACTCGGTGAGCTTTTTTGCTGTTGGTGTGGCCATGGCGCAAATCGTGATCGGCCCACTGTCGGATGGCATCGGGCGCAAGCGTTTGTTGCTCGCTGGGTTGAGCGTATCCATTGTGGGGGCGCTCGGTTGCGTATTTTCAACCCATTATGAAACGTTCATGGCCTTTCGCTTGGTGCAGGCCCTGGGTTGCGGCAGCCTCGTGCTAGGCCAGGCGCTTGTGCAGGACCTCTACAGCGGTACACAACGCAATGCCATGCGCATCCTGTTAACAAGCGCGAGCGGGTTGTTCATCTCCCTGTCACCGCTGGCAGGTGCTTTGCTTCAACAGTCGTTTGGCTGGAAGGCAAGCTTTACGGTATTCGTGATCATCGCTGCAATCGTTTCACTTTTATCGTATGTGCTGCTTCATGACACACCTGCGGCGCGCGACCGGGCGCCAAGCATGTCCAGTTATCGGGTGATGCTGCGAGACACGGACTATCTCGCGCATTCCATGCTGTCCAGCCTCGCCTTTGCCTGCCATTTTTCCTTTATCGTCATAGCGCCCTTGCTGCTGATGGGCAGGCTGGAGCTGACGGCCTATCAATTCTCTCTGGTCTTTATCGGCTATGGGTTGGCATACATCGCCGGCGGCATGGCTGCGACCTACTTGAACAGTCGCGTAAACCCGCAAACTCAAATAAAAGCAGGCTTGCTGCTTATAAGTACTGCGGGCATTACCCTTTTGATGTGGGGGCGGGTAGCAGGTTTATCTGTGCTGGGGGGTTCTACTGCCGATGATTGTCTGTACCACCGGGACAACCTTGGTACGCCCCGCCGCAACAACCCAGGCTTTGGCGCGCTATCCGAGTCAGGCAGGTGCGGCAGCGTCGCTCAATGCGACATTGCTGTTCGCCGGTGCCGGTTTGACGAGCAGTGTGGTCGCAGCTTTGGAAAGCGAGCTACCGGCAGGCTTGGGCATGCTGTTCGTGGTGGCCAGCCTTTGCGGGTGGTGGCTGCTTGCACGCACCAAGAACGATGGAATGCAACGCTGTTGAAACCTTGATCAGGCAGAAAAATGCCCGGGTGACGACAAGCGCCCCGGGCATTCTTGAATGAAACGGGTGAATCAGCTTACAAGGCCGTACACCACCGAAGTCAGCGCAACCAGGCCGACCACAACGACGAACACGTTGGAGGCCGCACCGCTGTACTTGCGCATCGATGGCACACGGCGAATGGCGTACATCGGCATCAGGAACAACAGCACCGCGAGGATCGGGCCGCCGAGCGACTCGATCATGCCGAGAATGCTCGGGTTGAGCGTGGCAACGATCCAGCACACCACCAGCATCAGTGCAGCGACCACGCGGTCCAGGGCTTTGGCGCCCGGACGCGCACCGGTCTTGGCGATGATGCCCTTCAGGCCTTCGCTGGCACCGATATAGTGGCCGAGGAACGACTTGGCGATGGCCACGAAGGCGATCAACGGCGCAGCGAACGCGATGGTCGGGTTGCTGAAGTGGTTGGCCAGGTACGACAGGATCGACAGGTTCTGCGCCTTGGCTTCGGCCAGCTGGGCGCTGCTCAGGGTGAGCACGCAGCTGAACACGAAGAACAGCACCATCGCCACCATCAGCAGGTGGGCACGACGCAGGATCTGGCCGCTACGCTCGTCGGCGTGCTCGCCGTAACGGCGCTTCTGGTCGACGGCAAAGGCCGAAATGATCGGCGAATGGTTGAACGAGAACACCATCACCGGAATGGCCAGCCACAGGGTGTGCAGGAAGGCCGAGGCCGGCGGCACCTCTGTGGCACTGTCGAGAATGCCACCGGTCCAGTGCGGCACCAGGTACAGGCCCAACAACGCCAGAGCGACGATGAACGGGTAGACCAGCAGGCTCATGACCTTGACCGTGGCCTGCTCCCCGCAGCGCACGATGGCCAGCAGGCCGAGAATCAGCACGAATGACAGGATTGCCCGTGGCGGCGGCTGCATGTGCAGCTGGTGTTCCATGAAGCTGGACACGGTGTTGGTCAGCGCCACGCTGTAGATAAGCAGGATCGGGAAGATCGCGAAGAAGTACAGCACGGTGATCGAGGCGCCGGCGGTGACGCCGAAATGCTCCTTGACCACTTCGGTGATGTCGCCGCCATCGCGCCCGGAAAGGACGAAACGGGTCAGCCCGCGGTGGGCGAAATAGGTCATCGGGAAGGCCAGCACGGCCAGGATCAGCAGCGGCCAGAAGCCGCCAAGGCCCGCATTGATCGGCAGGAACAGTGTCCCGGCGCCGATGGCTGTGCCGAACAGGCCCAGCATCCAGGTGGTGTCTTGACGCGCCCAGGTGCCTAGGGTGGCGGGGGTCGATTCTGCAAAGCGTTGTTCAACGCTTGGGGCCTGCTCATTCATTCCGGGTGAAGCTCCACTCGCAAGACTGCAACAGGCTGAGAATGGCGAAATAGACGTTTCGCCCAACTCAACCGGAAAAGAGGGGCGCGATTGTGCACGGAAAGGTTGCACTTGCGAAGCCCTTTTCCGAGGAGCGGTTGCACTTGTCTTTACAAGCGGAAGGCATTGCTGGTGTCGTTCGATGGAATGTAGCGGCCTGGGGGCCTGTGGGGCCGCCTGTGTGAGCCGCCTGTGGGAGCCGCCTGTGGGAG
>NZ_JBICII010000056.1:0-20034 GCF_043101865.1 Pseudomonas sp. zjy_15 | reverse complement strand
AAATAAAAAAGGCTGCCCGAGGGCAGCCTTCTTGCGTTCGGCTACTGCAGCTTACTTGCGGTCCTTCAGGGCAACGAGGTCGCGCTTTTGCTCGCCGGTGTACAGCTGGCGCGGACGGCCGATCTTGTACGGGCTGGAGAGCATTTCTTTCCAGTGCGAGATCCAGCCCACGGTACGTGCCAGGGCGAAGATCACGGTGAACATGCTGGTCGGAATGCCGATTGCCTTGAGGATGATCCCCGAGTAGAAGTCGACGTTCGGGTACAGCGAGCGCTCGATGAAATACGGATCGGTGAGGGCGATCTCTTCCAGGCGCATGGCCAGTTCCAGCTGTGGGTCGTTCTTGATGCCCAGCTCGCGCAGGACTTCGTCGCAGGTCTGCTTCATCACGGTGGCGCGCGGGTCGCGGTTCTTGTACACGCGATGACCGAAGCCCATCAGCTTGAACGGGTCGTTCTTGTCCTTGGCCTTGGCGATGAATTTGTCGATGTTCGAAACATCACCGATTTCATCGAGCATGGTCAGTACGGCTTCGTTCGCACCGCCGTGGGCCGGGCCCCACAGTGCAGCGATACCGGCGGCGATACAGGCGAACGGGTTGGCACCCGACGAGCCGGCCAGGCGCACGGTGGAGGTGGAGGCGTTCTGCTCGTGGTCGGCGTGGAGGATGAAGATCCGGTCCATTGCCTTGGCCAGCACCGGGCTGATCGGTTTGATCTCGCACGGGGTGTTGAACATCATGTGCAGGAAGTTTTCCGCGTACGACAGGTCGTTGCGCGGGTACATCATCGGCTGGCCCATGGAGTACTTGTAAACCATCGCGGCCAGGGTCGGCATCTTGGCGACCAGGCGCACCGCGGAAATTTCGCGGTGTTGCGGGTTATTGATGTCCAGGGAGTCGTGATAGAACGCCGACAGGGCGCCGACTACGCCGCACATCACTGCCATGGGGTGAGCGTCGCGGCGGAAGCCGTTGAAGAAGGTCTTCAACTGCTCGTGAACCATGGTGTGGTTCTTGACGGTGCTGACGAACTGGGCCTTTTGCTCGGCATTCGGCAATTCGCCATTGAGCAGCAGGTAGCAGGTTTCGAGGTAGTCGGACTGTTCGGCGAGTTGCTCGATCGGGTAGCCGCGGTGCAGCAGGATACCTTTGTCGCCGTCAATATAGGTGATCTTCGACTCGCACGAGGCAGTCGCCATGAAACCTGGGTCGAAGGTGAAGTGACCAGTGGCCCCTAACCCGCGGACGTCGATTACATCAGGACCAACGGTGCCGGTTAAAATGGGCAGCTCGACGGGGGCAGCGCCCTCGATGACCAACTGCGCTTTTTTGTCAGCCATGTGGCCTCCTATTAATGCTTGAAATCATCAGACAGACCCCCCACGCAGGGCCCGCACCACTATAGAGGGATAAATTCAGATGTCAATTTGCCTAAAGGCTTGTTGAATCAAGCATTCAAGCCTGATTTTTCCCGAAATTCTCGCCCATTTACGCCTTTTGTTCATTAAAGGCAATGCGCTATTTGGGCTACCCCGTCACGTTGTCATAAGCAGCCTAACTGTCTATACTCGGCACCCGACCGCCAGGGGCTTGCAAGCCCGAACTGCTGGGGGTCGCCGTTCCCTGGGTGGTGGGTACCTGACCAGTACACTTACCAACAACTTTGCCCTGATTCGCTAGGGGCTCTTCAGTGTGAAAAAAGCCGTGAAAAGCCAACGACCTGTAAACCTAGACCTAAGGACCATCAAGCTCCCCGTCACTGCGTACACGTCCATTCTGCACCGTATCTCCGGCGTCATCCTGTTCATCGGCCTTGCCATCATGCTTTATGCACTGGGCAAGTCGCTGGGTTCCGAGGAAGGCTTCGGTGAGGTGAAGGCGTGTCTGACCAGCCCGCTGGCCAAGTTCGTGACCTGGGGTCTGCTGTCCGCCCTGCTTTATCACCTCGTGGCAGGTGTTCGACACCTGATCATGGACATGGGTATCGGTGAGACGCTGGAAGGCGGCAAGCTGGGCTCGAAAATCGTGATCGTCATCTCCGTGGTGCTGATCGTTCTGGTGGGAGTTTGGGTATGGTAACCAATGTCACGAACCTGTCGCGTTCGGGCCTCTATGACTGGATGGCGCAGCGCGTTTCTGCGGTCGTTCTCGCGGCTTACTTCCTCTTCCTGATCGGCTACGTGGTCGCCCACCCAGGCATCGACTACACCCAGTGGCATGGTCTGTTCTCCAACAACGCGATGCGGATCTTCAGTCTGCTGGCCCTCGTTGCCCTGGGCGCTCACGCCTGGGTCGGCATGTGGACCATTGCAACCGACTACCTGACGCCTATGTCGTTCGGCAAGTCGGCAACTGCGATTCGTTTCCTGTTCCAGGCGGTATGCGGCGTTGCGATGTTCGCTTACTTCGTCTGGGGTGTGCAGATTCTCTGGGGTATCTGATCCATGGCTAGCATTCCAACCATTTCCTTCGACGCCATCATCATCGGTGGCGGCGGCGCCGGCATGCGCGCAGCGCTGCAACTGGCTCAAGGCGGCCACAAGACTGCCGTAGTCACCAAGGTCTTCCCGACCCGTTCGCACACCGTATCCGCCCAGGGCGGCATCACCTGCGCCATCGCTTCGGCCGACCCGAACGACGACTGGCGCTGGCACATGTACGATACCGTCAAGGGTTCCGACTACATCGGTGACCAGGACGCTATCGAATACATGTGTCAGGAAGGCCCGGCTGCGGTCTTCGAACTGGATCACATGGGTCTGCCGTTCTCGCGCACCGAAACTGGCCGCATCTACCAGCGCCCGTTCGGCGGTCAGTCCAAGGACTTCGGTAAAGGTGGTCAGGCCGCCCGTACCTGTGCCGCTTCGGACCGTACCGGTCACGCGCTGCTGCACACCCTGTACCAGGGCAACCTGAAAGCTGGCACCACGTTCCTCAACGAGTACTACGCAGTTGACCTGGTGAAAAACCAGGACGGCGCATTCGTTGGTGTGATCGCCATCTGCATCGAAACCGGCGAAACCTTGTACATCAAGTCCAAGGCCACCGTGCTGGCCACTGGCGGTGCGGGCCGTATCTACGCTTCTACCACCAACGCCCTGATCAACACCGGTGACGGTATCGGCATGGCCCTGCGTGCAGGCGTGCCGGTGCAGGACATCGAAATGTGGCAGTTCCACCCGACCGGTATCGCCGGCGCTGGTGTACTGGTCACCGAGGGTTGCCGCGGTGAAGGTGGCTACCTGATCAACGCCCACGGCGAGCGCTTCATGGAGCGTTACGCGCCGAACGCCAAAGACCTGGCCGGCCGCGACGTGGTTGCCCGTTCCATGGTCAAGGAAATCATCGCCGGCAACGGCGTGGGCCCGAACAAGGACCACGTACTGCTGAAGCTGGACCACCTGGGCGAGGAAGTGCTGCACAGCCGCCTGCCAGGTATCTGCGAGCTGTCCAAGACCTTCGCCCACGTCGACCCTGTGGTCGCGCCGGTGCCGGTCGTGCCGACCTGCCACTACATGATGGGCGGCGTTGCCACCAACATTCATGGCCAGGCCATCACCATGGACGCCGACGGCCAGGATCACATCATCCCGGGCCTGTTCGCCGTAGGTGAAGTGGCGTGCGTATCGGTTCACGGTGCCAACCGCCTGGGCGGCAACTCGCTGCTCGACCTGGTGGTGTTCGGCCGTGCTGCCGGCCTGCACCTGGAGAAGGCGCTGAGCGAAGGCGTGGAATACCGCGACGCCAGCGACACCGACGTCGATGTTGCCCTGAACCGCCTGAACAAGCTCAACGAGCGTACCAGCGGTGAAGACGTTGCCAGCCTGAAGCGCGAGCTGCAGAGCTGCATGCAGAACTACTTCGGTGTATTCCGTACTGGCGAATACATGCAGAAGGGTATCGAGCAGCTGGCCGGTCTGCGTGACCGTATCGCCAACGTCAAGATCAACGACAAGTCCCAGGCCTTCAACACCGCGCGTATCGAAGCGCTGGAGCTGCAGAACCTGCTGGAAGTCGCCGAAGCTACCGCCATCGCGGCCGAAGCCCGTAAAGAGTCCCGCGGTGCTCACGCCCGTGAAGACTTCGAAGACCGTGACGACGAAAACTGGCTGTGCCACACCCTGTACTACCCGGGTGAGAAGCGCGTTGCCAAGCGCGGCGTCAACTTTGCGCCGAAGACTGTTCCAGCCTTCGAACCAAAAGTCCGGACTTACTAAGGGTGGCTGCTATGTTGAAAGTCGAAGTTTATCGTTACAACCCGGACACCGACTCGGCGCCGAAAATGGAGTCGTTCGACGTCGATACCGGCGGCAAGGACCTGATGGTGCTGGATGTATTGGCACTGATCAAGGAAAAGGACGAGGGTTTCTCGTATCGTCGCTCCTGCCGTGAAGGCGTCTGCGGTTCCGATGGCATGAACATGAACGGCAAGAACGGCCTGGCCTGCATCACCCCGTTGTCGGCGGTGGTGAAGGGCGGCAAGCTGGTTCTGCGTCCGCTGCCAGGCCTGCCAGTCATTCGTGACCTGGTGGTCGATATGAGCATCTTCTACAAGCAGTACGAGAAGGTGAAGCCGTTCCTGCAGAACGACACCCCGGCACCGGCCATCGAGCGCCTGCAGTCGCCGGAAGACCGTGACAAGCTGGACGGCCTGTACGAGTGCATCCTGTGCGCTTGCTGCTCGACTTCCTGCCCGTCGTTCTGGTGGAACCCGGACAAGTTCCTGGGCCCGGCAGCACTGCTGCAAGCTTACCGCTTCCTTGCCGACAGCCGCGATACCAAGACTCAGGAGCGCCTGGCGTCCCTGGATGACCCGTTCAGCGTATTCCGCTGCCGCGGGATCATGAACTGCGTAAACGTTTGCCCGAAAGGTCTCAACCCGACCAAGGCAATCGGTCACGTACGTAACATGCTGCTGCAAAGCGGCACCTGATACAAAGTGTTGTACCTGCAATAAGCCGAGGTGCGGGTGGTGAGCCCGCACTGAGGTAAAACCCGAACAAGGGCCCACAAAGCCCGCGTTCATTACCTATGAAGATATGAGACCAGCAGGGGCTTTCCGGGCTGGTACCCGGAAAATCAGCAGGATCCAGGTGGCGTGGTTCAGTCGCTGTTTTCGGACTTTTCCAGGTTTGCTGTGGCTCTCGCCGATCAGTCCCCTAATCGAGGGTGACCAAGCATGCAAGAAAGCGTGATGCAGCGCATGTGGGATAGCGCCCACCTTTCAGGTGGTAACGCTGCATATGTGGAAGAGCTCTACGAGCTCTACCTGCACGACCCTAACGCTGTGCCAGAAGAGTGGCGCACTTACTTCCAGAAGTTGCCAGCCGACGGCAGCACCGCTACTGATGTATCGCACTCGACAATCCGCGACCATTTCGTACTGCTGGCAAAGAACCAGCGCCGCGCCCAACCGGTTTCCGCCGGGAGCGTGAGCAGTGAACACGAGAAGAAGCAGGTTGAAGTTCTGCGACTGATCCAGGCCTATCGTATGCGCGGCCATCAGGCTGCCAAGCTCGACCCGTTGGGGTTGTGGCAGCGCCCTGCGCCAGTAGACCTGTCGATCAATCACTACGGCTTGACCAATGCCGATCTTGATACGACCTTCCGTGCCGGCGACCTGTTCATCGGCAAAGAGGAGGCGAGCCTACGCGACATCTTCGATGCACTCCAGAAGACATATTGTCGCACCATTGGCGCCGAATTCACCCACATCGTCGATTCCGAGCAGCGCAGCTGGTTCCAGCAGCGCCTTGAAAGCGTGCGCGGCCGTCCGGAGTTTTCCGCTGACGTGCAGGCCCACCTGCTTGAGCGCGTGACCGCCGGTGAGGGCCTGGAAAAGTACCTGGGCACCAAGTACCCGGGCACCAAGCGTTTCGGCCTTGAAGGCGGCGAGAGCCTGATTCCGATGCTGGATGAAATGATCCAGCGTTCCGGCTCTTACGGCGCCAAGGAGGTCGTGATCGGCATGGCCCACCGTGGCCGCCTGAACGTGCTGGTGAACACCTTCGGCAAGAACCCGCGCGAGCTGTTCGACGAGTTCGAAGGCAAGAAGATGAACGAGCTGGGCTCCGGTGACGTGAAGTATCACCAGGGCTTCTCCTCGAACGTGATGACCCCGGGTGGCGAAGTGCACCTGGCCATGGCGTTCAACCCGTCCCACCTGGAAATCGTTTCGCCGGTGGTCGAGGGTTCGGTGCGCGCCCGTCAGGACCGCCGCAACGACACCGTTGGCGACAAGGTGCTGCCGATCTCGATCCACGGCGACGCTGCGTTCGCTGGCCAGGGCGTGGTCATGGAAACCTTCCAGATGTCGCAGACCCGCGGTTTCAAGACCGGCGGTACCGTGCACATCGTGATCAACAACCAGGTTGGTTTCACCATCAGCAACCCCCTGGATGCGCGCTCCACCGAGTACGCGACCGACGTTGCCAAGATGATCCAGGCACCGATCCTGCACGTGAACGGCGATGACCCGGAAGCCGTGCTGTTCGTCACCCAGCTGGCCATCGACTACCGCATGCAGTTCAAGCGTGACGTGGTCATCGACCTGGTCTGCTACCGTCGCCGTGGCCACAACGAGGCTGACGAGCCTAACGGCACCCAGCCGCTGATGTACCAGCAAATCAGCAAGCAGCGCACTACCCGTGAGCTGTATGCCGAGCAACTGATCCAGGCCGGTCGCATCGACGCCGAGCGCGCTCAGGCCAAAATCGACGAGTACCGCAACGCGCTGGACAATGGCCTGCACGTGGTGAAGAGCCTGGTCAAGGAGCCGAACCGCGAGCTGTTCGTCGACTGGCGTCCGTACCTGGGCCATGCCTGGACCGCGCGTCACGACACCCGTTTCGACCTCAAGACCCTGCAGGATCTGTCGGCCAAGCTGCTCGAGCTGCCGGAAGGTTTCGTGGTCCAGCGTCAGGTGTCGAAGATCTACGAAGACCGTCAGAAGATGCAGGCCGGTGGCTTGCCGATCAACTGGGGTTATGCAGAGACCATGGCTTACGCCACCCTGCAGTTCGAAGGTCACCCGATCCGCATGACCGGCCAGGACATCGGCCGTGGCACCTTCTCGCACCGTCACGCGGTGCTGCACAACCAGAAGGACGCCAGCACCTACATTCCGTTGCAGAACCTGTTCCCGGGCCAGCCACGTTTCGACCTGTACGATTCGTTCCTGTCCGAGGAGGCGGTACTGGCCTTCGAATACGGCTACTCCACCACCATGCCGAACGCGCTGGTGATCTGGGAAGCCCAGTTCGGCGACTTCGCCAACGGTGCGCAAGTGGTGATCGACCAGTTCATCACCAGCGGTGAGCACAAGTGGGGTCGCCTGTGCGGTCTGACCATGCTGCTGCCACACGGCTATGAAGGGCAGGGGCCGGAGCACTCCTCCGCGCGTCTGGAGCGTTACCTTCAGCTGTGCGCCGAGCACAACATCCAGGTCTGCGTACCGACTACGCCAGCACAGATTTACCACCTGCTGCGTCGCCAGGTGATCCGCCCGCTGCGCAAGCCGCTGGTAGTCCTGACGCCGAAGTCGCTGCTGCGCCACAAACTGGCCATCTCGACTCTGGAAGACCTGGCAGAAGGCTCGTTCCAGACTGTGATCCCGGAAATCGACGCAATCGATCCGGCCAAGGTCGAGCGTCTGGTGCTGTGCAGCGGCAAGGTCTACTACGACCTGCTGGAAAAGCGCCGTGCCGAAGGCCGCGAAGACATTGCCATCCTGCGTATCGAGCAGCTGTATCCGTTCCCTGAGGACGATCTGGTCGAAATCCTCGCGCCTTACACCAACCTCAAGCATGCGGTCTGGTGTCAGGAAGAGCCGATGAACCAGGGCGCCTGGTACAGCAGCCAGCACCACATGCGCCGTATCCTGGGCCGCCACAACAAGGCACTGACCCTGGAATACGCCGGTCGCGACGCTTCTGCCGCGCCAGCCTGTGGTTACGCTTCGAAGCACGTCGAACAGCAGGAAAAACTGCTGCAAGACGCCTTCACTGTCTAACGCCTTCGCGCACCTGAAACCGAATTTAAGGAAACACAGATAATGGCTATCGAGATCAAAGCCCCAACCTTCCCGGAATCGGTTGCCGACGGCACCGTTGCCACCTGGCACAAGAAGCCGGGCGAAGCCGTCAAGCGTGACGAGCTGATCGTCGACATCGAGACTGACAAGGTTGTCCTGGAAGTACTGGCTACTGCCGATGGCGTGCTGGGTGACATCGTCAAGGGCGAGGGCGACACCGTCCTGTCCGACGAACTGCTGGGTTCGATCGTTGAAGGCGGTGCTGCCGCAGCACCAGCCGCGGCAGCCGCTCCTGCTGCTGCTCCGGCCGCTGCTGCCGCTGCTGCCGCTGACGCCGGCGAAGATGACCCGATCGCTGCCCCGGCCGCGCGCAAGCTGGCTGAAGAAAACGGCATCGACCTGGCTACCGTGGCAGGTACCGGTAAAGGCGGTCGCGTCACCAAGGAGGACGTGGTTGCTGCTGTTGCCAACAAGAAGTCGGCACCTGCCGCTGCACCGGCTGCCAAGCCTGCCGCTGCTGCCGCTGCCCCGGTTGTCGTCGCCGCTGGCGACCGTACCGAGAAGCGCGTGCCGATGACCCGCCTGCGTGCCAAGATCGCCGAGCGTCTGGTCGAAGCCCAGTCCAACATGGCGATGCTGACCACCTTCAACGAAGTGGACATGACCGAAGTCATGGCCCTGCGCTCGAAGTACAAGGACCTGTTCGAGAAGACCCACAATGGCGTGCGCCTGGGCTTCATGTCGTTCTTCGTCAAGGCTGCTACCGAAGCGCTGAAGCGCTTCCCGGCCGTGAACGCTTCGATCGACGGCAACGACATCGTCTACCACGGCTTCGCCGACGTCGGTGTTGCCGTGTCCAGCGACCGTGGCCTGGTGGTGCCGGTGCTGCGTAACGCCGAGTCGATGAGCCTGGCTGAAATCGAGAACGGCATCGCTACCTTCGGCAAGAAGGCCCGTGACGGCAAACTGGCCATCGAAGAAATGACCGGTGGCACCTTCACCATCACCAACGGTGGTACCTTCGGTTCGATGATGTCGACCCCGATCGTCAACCCGCCGCAGGCCGCCATTCTCGGCATGCACAACATCATCCAGCGCCCGATGGCCATCAACGGCCAGGTCGTGATTCGCCCGATGATGTACCTGGCGCTGTCGTACGATCACCGCCTGATCGACGGCAAGGAAGCGGTAACCTTCCTGGTCACTATCAAGAACCTGCTGGAAGATCCGTCCCGCCTGCTGCTGGACATCTAATCGCGCAGCTGTAAGCTGCAAGCCGCAAGCTTCAAGCTGAAGCCTGCTGGTCTTGCGGCTTGCAGCTTGCCGCTTGAAGCTAAAAAGGAATCTTTTATGACCCAGAAATTCGACGTAGTGGTGATTGGTGCAGGTCCTGGCGGCTATGTAGCTGCCATCAAGGCTGCCCAACTTGGTCTGAAGACTGCCTGTATCGAGAAGTACACCGACGCCGAGGGCAAGCTGGCCCTGGGCGGCACCTGCCTGAACGTAGGTTGCATTCCTTCCAAGGCGCTGCTGGACAGCTCCTGGAAGTACAAGGAAGCCAAAGAGAGCTTCAACGTCCACGGTATCTCCACTGGCGAAGTGAAGATGGACGTCGCCGCGATGGTTGGCCGCAAGGCTGGCATCGTCAAGAACCTGACCGGTGGCGTTGCCACCCTGTTCAAGGCCAACGGCGTTACTTCGATCCAGGGCCACGGCAAGCTGCTGGCTGGCAAGAAGGTCGAAGTCACCAAGGCTGACGGCACCACCGAAATCATCGAAGCCGAGAACGTGATCCTGGCTTCCGGCTCGCGCCCGATCGACATTCCGCCGGCTCCGGTCGACCAGAACGTCATCGTCGACTCCACCGGCGCCCTGGAATTCCAGGCCGTACCGAAGCGCCTGGGCGTTATCGGTGCAGGCGTGATCGGCCTGGAGCTGGGCTCGGTATGGGCTCGCCTGGGTGCTGAAGTCACCGTGCTGGAAGCCCTGGACACCTTCCTGATGGCTGCCGACACCGCCGTGTCGAAAGAAGCCCAGAAGACCCTGACCAAGCAAGGCCTGGACATCAAGCTGGGCGCTCGTGTCACCGGCTCGAAAGTCAACGGCAATGAAGTCGAAGTGACCTACACCAACGCCGAAGGCGAGCAGAAGATCACCTTCGACAAGCTGATTGTCGCAGTCGGCCGTCGCCCGGTGACCACCGATCTGCTGGCTTCCGACAGCGGCGTGACCATCGACGAGCGTGGTTACATCTTCGTCGACGATTACTGCGCCACCAGCGTTCCGGGCGTGTACGCCATCGGTGACGTGGTACGCGGCATGATGCTGGCCCACAAGGCTTCGGAAGAGGGCATCATGGTCGTCGAGCGCATCAAGGGCCACAAGGCCCAGATGAACTACGACCTGATCCCGTCGGTCATCTACACCCACCCGGAAATCGCGTGGGTCGGCAAGACCGAACAGGCCTTGAAGGCCGAGGGCGTTGAGGTTAACGTGGGCACCTTCCCGTTCGCGGCCAGCGGCCGTGCGATGGCTGCCAACGACACCGGTGGTTTCGTCAAGGTCATCGCCGATGCCAAGACCGACCGCGTTCTGGGTGTTCACGTGATTGGCCCATCGGCTGCCGAACTGGTGCAGCAGGGCGCAATCGCAATGGAATTCGGCACCAGTGCCGAGGATCTGGGCATGATGGTCTTCAGCCATCCAACCCTGTCCGAAGCGTTGCATGAAGCAGCGCTGGCGGTGAATGGCGGCGCCATTCACGTGGCCAACCGTAAGAAGCGTTAATTATAAGAAACCACGGCGGGCTGCCCGTCGTGAGTCTTGCGTGCATGACTCACCGCGGAAAGTCCACCGGACCGGATCACACGGGAAACCCGGGGTCAACGGTCACAGGTGGTGCGGCGCCACTGATGGCGCAGCGCCGAAGCGCAGTACCTAACGAAGACGGTAAAAAGCATGAATCTTCACGAGTATCAGGGTAAGCAGCTGTTCGCTGAATACGGCCTGCCAGTTTCCAAGGGTTTCGCAGTCGATACCCCTGAGCAAGCTGCAGAAGCCTGCGACAAGATCGGCGGGAACGAGTGGGTTGTAAAGGCCCAGGTTCACGCGGGTGGTCGCGGT
Organism: Pseudomonas sp. zjy_15; assembly: GCF_043101865.1. Taxonomy (NCBI): domain Bacteria; kingdom Pseudomonadati; phylum Pseudomonadota; class Gammaproteobacteria; order Pseudomonadales; family Pseudomonadaceae; genus Pseudomonas; species Pseudomonas sp. zjy_15. Next base: position 8,878 of record NZ_JBICII010000056.1, on the reverse strand, counting down.
AAAGCGGGCGGCGTAAAGCTGGTTCGCAGCAAGGAAGACGCCAAGGCGTTCGCTGCACAGTGGTTGGGCAAGAATCTGGTTACCTACCAGACCGATGCCAACGGTCAACCCGTCTCCAAGATTCTGGTCGAATCCTGCACTGACATCGCCAAAGAGCTGTACCTGGGCGCTGTAGTCGATCGTTCGAGCCGCCGTATCGTGTTCATGGCTTCCACCGAAGGTGGCGTGGACATCGAGAAAGTCGCTCACGAAACGCCTGAGAAAATCCTCAAGGCCACCATCGACCCACTGGTCGGCGCTCAGCCGTTCCAGGGTCGCGAGCTGGCATTCCAGCTGGGCCTGGAAGGCAAGCAAGTTCAACAGTTCGCCAAGATCTTCGTTGGCCTGGCCAAGCTGTTCAAGGATCACGACCTGGCGCTGCTGGAAGTGAACCCGCTGGTGATCAAGGCCGATGGCGACCTGCACTGCCTCGATGCCAAGATCAACATCGACGCCAACGCCATGTACCGTCAGCCGAAGCTGAAAACCTTCCACGACCCGTCGCAGGACGATGCCCGTGAAGCCCACGCTGCCAAGTTCGAACTGAACTACGTTGCCCTTGAAGGCAACATCGGCTGCATGGTCAACGGTGCCGGCCTGGCCATGGGTACCATGGACATCGTCAACCTGCACGGCGGCAAGCCGGCCAACTTCCTTGACGTTGGCGGTGGTGCTACCAAAGAGCGCGTAACCGAAGCGTTCAAGATCATTCTGTCCGACAGCAATGTCGCGGCCGTTCTGGTCAACATCTTCGGCGGCATCGTTCGCTGCGACATGATTGCCGAAGGCATCATTGGTGCAGTGAAAGAAGTCGGCGTCAAAGTTCCGGTCGTCGTTCGCCTCGAAGGCAACAACGCCGAACTGGGCGCTAAAGTACTGGCAGAAAGCGGTTTGAACATCATTGCGGCAACCAGCCTGACCGACGCTGCTCAACAAGTTGTCAAAGCTGCGGAGGGCAAGTAATGAGCGTCCTGATCAATAAAGACACCAAAGTCATCTGCCAGGGCTTCACCGGCTCGCAGGGTACTTTCCACTCCGAACAGGCCATTGCCTACGGCACCAAGATGGTCGGCGGCGTAACCCCAGGCAAGGGTGGCACCACCCACCTGGGCCTGCCGGTGTTCAACACCGTCAAGGAAGCCGTGGAAGCGACCGGCGCTGACGCTTCGGTCATCTACGTACCGGCTCCGTTCTGCAAAGACTCGATCCTGGAAGCGGCCTTCGGCGGCATCAAGCTGATCGTCTGCATCACCGAAGGCATTCCTACCCTGGACATGCTGGATGCCAAGGTCAAGTGCGACGAGCTGGGCGTTACCCTGATCGGCCCTAACTGCCCAGGTGTCATCACCCCGGGCGAGTGCAAGATCGGCATCATGCCAGGCCACATCCACCTGCCAGGCAAGGTCGGTATCGTTTCGCGTTCCGGCACCCTGACCTATGAAGCTGTGAAGCAGACCACCGACGCCGGCTTCGGCCAGTCGACCTGTGTCGGCATCGGCGGTGACCCGATCCCGGGCTCCAACTTCATCGACATCCTGAAGCTGTTCCAGGAAGACCCGAAGACCGAAGCGATCGTCATGATCGGTGAGATCGGCGGTTCGGCTGAAGAAGAAGCCGCGGCCTACATCAAGGCCCACGTCACCAAGCCTGTCGTTTCCTACATCGCCGGTGTTACTGCACCTGCGGGCAAGCGCATGGGCCACGCTGGCGCCATCATCTCCGGCGGCAAGGGTACTGCGGACGAGAAGTTCGCCGCCCTGCAGGACGCGGGTGTGAAGACCGTGCGTTCCCTGGCTGACATTGGCAAGGCCCTGGCCGAGCTGACTGGCTGGGAAGCCAAGAAGTAATACTGCTACACCCCCCACGCGCACAGAGGCCACCTTCGGGTGGCCTTTGTCGTATGTGGGGTTCGTAGGAGCGGGTTTACCCGCGAAGAGGCCGGTGCTGGCAATAGAGATTCTTCGATAGGTTTAATAGGAATTTTCACGCAGACGAATGTTTCAATCCGAGGATAATACCTGCCGTCCTCGGTCACACAGACGACAAACATGTACGCACATCGGACAAGCAGCACTGTGCCAGTGCGTTTGACTGACAAACCAGTTACATTACGCGTTCACTCTGTGCCCGTACCCCAAAAGGGAACGACACGCTAAACGGGTCTGGCCTATCAAGCCGGGCAGCATTTCCCCTTACCCAAAGGGAAATCCCCTCTCGAATCCCGATTTCAGCAGTGTGGTACTACCTTAAATGAAAGTTCTCAAAGGCCAGGATATCCTGGCGCTTGGCTTTATGACGTTTGCGCTTTTCGTGGGTGCAGGCAATATCATCTTCCCGCCTATCGTCGGTCTGCAGTCTGGCCCGCACGTCTGGATGGCGGCCTTGGGCTTCCTGGTCACTGCCGTGGGCCTGCCGGTCATCACCGTTGTCGCCTTGGCCAAGGTCGGTGGTGGCATGGATGCACTGAGCAGCCCGATCGGCAAGTTCTTCGGCGGCCTGCTGGCGGCTGTGTGCTACCTGTCGGTCGGCCCGCTGTTCGCCACCCCGCGTACGGCGACCGTGTCGTTCGAAGTAGGCGTTGCACCGCTGACCGGTGAAAGCCCGCTGGCGCTGTTCATCTACAGCCTGGTGTACTTCATCGTCGTGCTGGCCGTGTCCATGTACCCTGGCAAGTTGCTCGACACCGTGGGCCGCTTCCTGGCGCCGTTGAAGATCATTGCCCTGGCGGTGCTGGGTATCGCTGCCTTCGCGTTGCCCGCCGGTACCATTGGTGAAGCACAGCCTGCCTATGCCGCCGCTGCGTTCTCCAAGGGCTTCTCCGATGGCTACCTGACCATGGATACCCTGGGTGCCCTGGTGTTCGGTATCGTCATTGTCAATGCCATTCGTTCGCGCGGTGTCGAGTCGCCGAGGCTGATCACCCGCTACGCCATCATCGCCGGCCTGATCGCCGGTGTCGGGCTGGCCCTGGTCTACATCAGCCTGTTCCGCCTGGGTGCCACCAGCCACGACATTGCCGCTGACGCCACCAACGGTGCGGCGGTGCTGCATGCCTACGTACAGCACACCTTCGGTTCGCTGGGCAGCGGCTTCCTGGCCGTGCTGATCGCGCTGGCCTGCCTGGTGACTGCGGTTGGTCTGACCTGTGCCTGTGCCGAGTACTTCAGCCAGATCCTGCCGCTGTCGTACCGCGCGCTGGTGGTGATCCTCGCCGGCTTCTCGCTGCTGATCTCCAACCTTGGCCTGACCAAGTTGATCATGTTCTCGATCCCGGTGCTCACCGCCATCTATCCGCCGTGCATCGTGGTGGTCGGTCTGAGCTTCGTCAAAGACCTGTGGAACTCGCCAACGCGCATCCTGGCACCCGTGATGCTGGTCTCGCTGCTGTTCGGCATGGTCGATGCGATCAAGGGCAGTAGCCTTGCCCACATGTTGCCAGACTTCATGGCGCACCTGCCATTGAGTGATGCCGGTATGGCTTGGCTGGTACCGTCGGTGGTGACCCTGGTGGGTGCCGTGGCCTGCGACCGCATGCTCGGCAAGCCGCGCGAGGCGTTGGCCTGACCGTACAAGTCGAAGCCTGAGGGCGGCATCGGCCACAAGCCGTAGGGTGCGCGCCAAGGGTGAAAACAAGAGAGCCCCGTATCCGAAAGGATGCGGGGCTTTTCGTTGGTTGCCTGTTGCGGTCTCTTCGCAGCAGGTCAGGCATTTTTCACTGTGCAGGTGTGCCTTTTGCCGCTTGCCAGCGTCGAAATCCGGTCCCTATCCTTTAGGCACATGGCCCTTTCGGGAACCCTGCATGAACTTCATCCAAAGCAACCTCAACAACCTGCTGGCCATCGCCTGGTTCGCCCTTTGCTGGGGTGGCTATACCCGCTATGCGATCTGGAAGGGGCGCGACACCGCGTGCCTGGCCAGTGTGCTGCACCTGTACCGTGAAGACTGGATGCGCCGTATGTTGCTGCGCGACAACCGCATCGCCGATGCCAGCGTGATCGGTAACCTGGAGCGCAACGCCTCGTTCTTTGCCTCCAGCACCCTGATCATTCTGGCTGGCATCCTCACCGTGCTCGGTGCCTCCGACCGGGCACTGTCGTTGCTGGCCGACCTGCCGCTGGTTCAGCAAACATCCCAGGGCATGTCGGAGATCAAGCTGCTGTGCCTGGCCATGGTATTTGTCTATGCCTTCTTCACGTTCAGCTGGTGCATGCGCCAATACAACTTTGCCGCCGTGCTGGTGGGCTCGGCGCCGATGATCGGCGAACGGCTGGTCAACGAGCTGGAGCGCAAGGCGTTCGCTTCACGGGCGGCGCGGGTATTGTCGTTGGCGGCTAACCAGTTCAACCTGGGGCTGCGTTCTTATTACTTCGGAATGGCCATGTTGAGCTGGTTCATCAGCCCATGGTTGTTCATGGCGATGAGTGTGGGAGTAGTGCTGATTCTGTACCGTCGAGAGTTCCATTCGGATGTACTCGATGTGATGGTGTTCACACCGACCGAAAGTGTATTGTCGGAGCCTGCCAAGGAAAGCTCCGTAGCCTCTAACTGAAACGATTAATCGAAACTTTGCAGGCACAAAAAAACCCGACGTCGTCGGGTTTTTTTGTTTCAGCCAATTATTGCTTGGCGGGTTCTGCCGGAGTAGCTGGAGCCGCTTCTGGCGCCGGAGTAGCCGGAGCGGCTTCTTCGGCAGCCTTCTGCTCGGCTTCGGCCTGATCTTTGGCAGCTTCAGCGTTTTCCTCGGCTGCTTCGTTCATCTTATCCTGAGCTTCACCCATTTTTTCCTGGGCTTGCTCGGCGTGTTGCTGTGCGTCTTGGGCTTTGTCTTCGCTCGCTTTATCGCAAGCAGCCAGGCCCATGGCAGCGGCCAGCATCAGAGCAAAAGCAAAAGGTTTACGCATGGGGGTGTATCTCCTTGGTGGAATAAGTGACTTGTTCCTTCGAGTGCCACTACGCGGAATAAGTTCAACGAAGATTACAGATATATAACGCCTCATTCTATATAGACTTTTCAACGAATTCATGAAGCCGCCCTGCGGCCAATGGGAACAGCCAATGAGCGATTCAACCTTGATGGCAATGGCCGAGCGCTTTCTCTCGGCTTTAAAACATTGTCAGTTGTTGCAGATGCGGGTGGCGCAGGCTGATGGCGATGGCATGACCCTGGTCCTGCCGTGGTCGCCGGCCATTGTCGGCAACCCGCAAACTGGTGCTGTGCACGGCGGGGCGCTGACCACGCTGATGGACACCACCTGTGGCATGGCCACGTTGTGTGTGTTGCCGCGCTTCGAAGTGTGCCCGACGTTGGACCTGCGCATCGACTACATGCACCCTGCTGAGGCCGGCAAGGACATCTACGGTCACGCCCAGTGCTACCGTGTTACCCGCGACGTGATCTTCACCCGTGGCACCGCCTACCAGGACGACCCCGACCAGCCCATCTGCCAGGTGGTGGGCACGTTCATGCGCCTGGGCCAGGACATCAAGGGCGGCATCCGTTTCGGCGACAGTCTGAAGGAGGGCAAGGCATGATTCCGCGCGCGGTGCGCCAGCAGCTCAACGCCGCCCATGCGGTGGGCGACTATCGACCATTGCTGGCGCTGATTCCCTATGCCGGGCTGATCGGCATCGAATGCGAGCGTCAGGGCGATGACTTGTTGTTCCGCCTGCCGGCCAGCCCTGACAATATCGGCAACCCGCTGTTACCGGCCATTCATGGCGGCGTGATCGCCGGCTTCATGGAGCTGTCGGCAGCGCTGTACCTGCTGATCTACAGCGAGAGCGCAAGCATTCCGAAGATCATCGACTTTTCTGTCGACTACCTGCGCGCCGGGCATTTTCGCGATACCTACGCCCAGTGCCAGCTGTGGCGCCAGGGCCGGCGGGTGACCAACGTGGCCATCACCGCGTGGCAGGGCGACAGGCAGTCGCCGATTGCCACGGCCCGTGCGCATTTCAAGATCGAACCGGAAAAGCCCTTGAAATCATCCGGGCAGCCCCCATCTGCATGACATCCGCCGTTAACGCTGGCCGAATCGGCCGCCAGGCGCCATCGCCATCAGATCGGAGTTTCGAAGACCATGACTGTGGAAACACAAAAGGAAACGCTGGGCTTCCAGACCGAGGTGAAGCAACTGCTGCACCTCATGATTCACTCGCTGTACTCGAACAAGGAAATCTTCCTGCGGGAGCTGATTTCCAATGCTTCCGACGCCGCCGACAAGCTGCGTTTCGAAGCGTTGGCCAAGCCAGAGCTGTTCGAGGGCGATACTGACCTGAAGATTCGCCTCAGCTTCGACAAGGACGCTGGTACCGTGACCCTCGAGGACAACGGCATCGGCATGAGCCGCGAAGACGTCATTACCCACCTGGGCACCATCGCCAAGTCCGGCACTGCCGACTTCATGAAGAACCTCACCGGTGACCAGAAGAAGGACTCGCACCTGATCGGTCAGTTCGGCGTGGGCTTCTACTCCGCGTTCATCGTTGCCGACAAGGTCGATGTGTACAGCCGCCGTGCTGGTCAGCCAGCGGCGGAAGGTGTGCACTGGTCGTCGAAAGGCGAGGGCGAATTCGAAGTCGCCACCATCGACAAACCACAGCGTGGTACCCGTATCGTCCTGCACCTGAAGAAGGACGAGCAGGAGTTCGCCGATGGCTGGCGCCTGCGCAACGTGGTCAAGAAGTACTCCGATCACATTGCCCTGCCGATTCAACTGCCAAAAGAGCAGGCCGCCGCCGAAGGTGAAGAACAGCCGGCCGAAGAGTGGGAAACCGTCAACCGCGCCAGCGCCCTGTGGACCCGTTCGCGCACCGAGGTGAAGGACGAGGAATACCAGGAGTTCTACAAGCACATTGGCCATGACTTCGAAAACCCGCTGGCCTGGAGCCACAACAAGGTCGAAGGCAAGCTCGAATATAACTCGCTGCTGTACGTGCCGGCCCGTGCGCCGTTCGACCTGTACCAGCGCGAAGCGCCGCGCGGCCTGAAGCTGTACGTGCAGCGTGTGTTCATCATGGACCAGGCCGAGTCGTTCCTGCCGCTGTACCTGCGCTTCATCAAGGGTGTGGTCGATTCCAACGACCTGTCGCTGAACGTGTCGCGTGAAATCCTGCAGAAAGACCCGATCATCGATTCGATGAAAACCGCGCTGACCAAGCGCGTGCTGGACATGCTGGAGAAGCTGGCGAAGAACGAACCCGAGCAGTACAAGGGCTTCTGGAAAAACTTCGGTCAGGTGCTGAAAGAGGGCCCGGCCGAAGACTTCGCCAATAAGGAGAAAATCGCCGGCCTGCTGCGCTTTGCGTCCACCCAGGACGACAGCGGCGAGCAGAGCGTCGCCCTGGCCGACTACCTGGCCCGTGCCAAGGAAGGTCAGGACAAGATCTATTACCTCACCGGCGAGTCGTACGCGCAGGTCAAGAACAGCCCGCACCTGGAAGTCTTCCGCAAGAAAGGCATCGAAGTGCTGCTGCTGACTGACCGCATCGACGAGTGGCTGATGAGCTACCTCAACGAATTCGACGGCAAGGCCTTTGTCGATATCGCCCGTGGCGACCTGGACCTGGGCAAGCTGGATTCGGAAGAAGACAAGAAAGCCCAGGAAGAAGTCGCCAAGGACAAGGAAGGTTTGGTCGAGCGACTGAAAGGTGCGCTGGGTGACACCGTGGCCGAAGTGCGCGTATCGCACCGCCTGACCGACTCGCCGGCGATCCTGGCCATCGGCGAGCAGGACCTGGGCCTGCAGATGCGCCAGATTCTGGAAGCCAGCGGGCAGAAAGTGCCGGAGTCCAAGCCGATCTTCGAGTTCAACCCGAGCCACCCGCTGATCGAGAAGTTGGACCACGAGCAGAGCGAAGACCGTTTCGCCGAGCTGTCGCACATCCTGTTCGATCAGGCGGCCCTGGCGGCCGGTGACAGCTTGAAGGACCCGGCGGCGTACGTTCGTCGCCTGAACAAGCTACTGGTCGAGCTGTCTGCTTGAGTTGATGCATAGGAAAGCCCGCTTCGGCGGGCTTTTTTCATGGGTGCCTTTTTGTGAAAAGTGCCAAAGGAGTGCTAGATGAGCAAAGTTATCGTCGAGTCGCTGGTTTATCACCTGTCCGGCAAGGCCTATGAAAGCCGTTTGGTCTATGAGCCGGGGGCGCTGGGCCGTCCGGGCCTGGTGATGGCGCCGAACTGGATGGGCATTGGCGAAGGTGCCGAGCGTATCGCCAAGGAAGTCGCCGAGAAGGGCTATGTGGTGTTGATTGCCGACCTCTACGGGCAATCGGTGCGCCCGTCCAATGCCGATGAGGCAGGCGTGGCGATGATGCCGCTGAAGAATGACCGTGACGAACTGCGCAAACGCATGCAGGAAGCCTTGGCGCAATTGTTGGGCCAGTCGAAGGCGCTGCTGGAGCCTGGCAAGGTGGCTACCTTCGGCTTCTGCTTCGGTGGCTGCTGCGCCCTGGAGCTGGCCCGTAGCGGCGCCGACCTGCGCGCGGCAGTGTCGTTCCACGGTACTCTGGACACGCCGAACCCTGAAGATGCCAAGCGCATCAAGGGTTCGGTGCTGGTGTTGCATGGTGCCTCCGACCCATTGGTGCCTAGAGAACAACTGCCGGCATTCGAGGACGAGATGAACGCGGCCAAGGTGGACTGGCAGTTGCTCAGTTATGGCGGTGCGGTGCACTCGTTTACCGACCCGAATGCCAACGTGCCGGGCAAGATGCAGTACGACCGGCGCACTTCCGAGCGAGCGTTCCGTTCGATGCATAATCTGCTGAGTGAAGTGTTCCAGCGCTGAGATTGCAGGGGGCTGCTTTGCAGCCCTTCGCGGGTAAACCCGCTCCTACG